>JBEIQF010000323.1:0-3847 GCA_040376635.1 Halobacteriovoraceae bacterium | reverse complement strand
TTACGCGAGTCTTTTCTGCTTTTGGGAATAGCGTAGACGCTGAGTGTAAAGTTTTTCGTAGTGGGCGTAGAGTTCCTCGGCATACCGTTCGAAGTGATGCTGTTCCTGGAGTTCAAGCTCCACACCGTTGAGCTCTTCTAAGTATGTAGGATAATTGGTGAGAATCTTAATCAATTTGTCTTTGAGCTCGCGTCCGTCTTCCGGATGGTAGGTCTCCCCGAATTTCCCCTGCTTCACCAGGTGCTGGCGAGTGGATGTCCGAGGCAAAAGGACGGGGGTCTGAGTTACCAGAGCGTAGAGGTCCTGATCCGAAAACAGCTCATGAAGAGGCAGACCTACGAAAATATCACAGTCCTGGAAGCTCATGGATGTGAGGGGTCTCGTCTCAAAACTAATATGCATTTCAAGGTGTCTCTCAAGGATCATGCGTTTTAATCCGTCATAGATCGGATGCGTGTACCAGGAAATATCAGTCAGAAAAGTAAAAATCAGTCGCTGATGAAACCCAAGCGAGTTCAAATGATGAAGGAGTGGCGGAATCGCATCTACAAACAAACGAAGATTTTTCAGGTCATCCTCTGTGCGCGGAATGAAGGTCATGATCTTACGTTTTTCATCAGCATGAACTGATCGGATGATCTTGGCCGGAAAATCAATTCCAGCACCAGTGACATGAATCTTTCTTGGACTAACAGGGAAAGTTTCAGCAGCGAGCTCGCGGATGTTCGGCGAGAAAGTAAAAATCGAATCGCACCGAGAGACGAACCATTTATCAAAGATACTGTTTTTCTTCCACGGAAGGTTTTCATTGAATGTGAAGACCATCGGAATATGAGGCATCCCTTTTAAGATCATGCCAAGGGGAAGAAGTGTTTCATGATTGTAAGAGTGGATGATATCCACTTGTTGCTTCTGGAGAATATGCTGGATCTGAAAATAGAAATTAAGCTTCGTTCTCCATCCTGCAAGGGAACTCGAAAAATACAGACGAGGAATATCTTCTCTCTCTGCCTCTCGATCGATCAGGGATTTTTCGTGGCAAAGAATGAAGGAAGCTCCACCAATGTTTCTGAAGTAGCTCGCATCAGCGATGCATCTGCGCTCAACAGTGCCCCACTCTTCCGAGAGACACACATAAAGAACTGTTAAATCCGAAAGGCGGACTTTTTCTCTCATTATTTTTCCACAACATCAGCTGTGACTGAGCCGATCTTGATTTTTGCCTGAGCTTTCAGGAGTGTTCTGCGATTATCATCTGAGAACCAGAAATACAGATCTCCGGATTTAAGAGTCTCACCAGTGTATTTAGTTGTAGCGTGAACCCGAATCGCCTTCTTTTCACCTTTCTCAGTATCAATTGTCTCACGACCTTCAACGACAGATTTCAGGATAAGAATCTTGCCTTTGTTGATGACTGGAATTTCATAATTGTCTCCGTTCTTCAGCGGAAGACCCTGATAGAAGAAAAGAATCGAGAATGGATCGATTGAAAAATAGGGAATCGGCTTTTCAACTTTCTTGTCTTTCACTTTACCGTCAGATTTCTTCTGGTGATAAAACCAGAATGTCTTGTGCTGATCACGGTCGTGAAGTTGAAGATCATCCACATCCTGCTTGGTCTCTCTCTGAATGAGGCTGTAGCGGATGGAAAGGAACTGATCAGTCGTCACATAAGTATCAACAGTATCATCGAGTTCGTAGATGTTTGAATAAAACGGCGCTGACTTGAATCGAGCGTGAAGATGCCAGACTTCTTTGTCGTTAATCATTTTCTTGCCCTTATTGAGCACCATGATTTTCCCGACTGTCATTCCCAGATAATGAATATCGAGAAACACTTTTTCATCAACAAAATGATTAGGCTTATAGAGATCCCAGACTTTCTTAGCTTTCTCATTGATGGCCGCAAACTCAGGCGGATAATCTTTCGGAAGAGGTTTCACGACAGGAGCTTTTATCTCGACTGGTTGAGGTGTGATTTTAACTTCTACTTTTTTTGGATCAATTTTCGTCGGAGTTTTTTTCACCGTAACTTTTGGTTTTTCAACAGGAGCTGCTTCAGACTTTTTTTCTTCAACTGCCTGCACTTCAAACTTCTCAAGAAGTTTTTCGTCTTTCTTGTCAGTTGTAACAACAGTAGGCTCTACTTCCTTAGTGGACGTCTTACTGATCTCTTTTTCAAAATCTTTTTGTTTCCACTTACTGGAACAACCAACAGATAAAATAAGCAGCCCAAGCAAAAGCTCTTTCACTCAACTTCCTTCGTAAATGCCTAATTAGATTGTAGTTTACTGGTTTATAGAATCAAGGCGGAGAACTTTGCTTAAACCAGTCAGGAGTTCCTGTTCCCCACTCATGAACTCAACTTTCACCTTAGTGAAAAGGATTCGTGAATCGAGGGAAACGCGCTTCATCTTCACCATATCCTTCTCTGAACAGAGGATGATGGCCGATTGCTGGGAAGCTTTGATCAAAAGTTCGTTAACATCTTCAGGTGTGAAGAAATAGTGGTCTGGAAAGCTCACCTTCTCAGTTATTTCAACGCCGAAGCTTTCAAGGTAACGATAAAAAGAATCCGGAGAAGCGATTGCCGTTACTGCGATGGCCTTCAAACCTTTTAGCTCATGTATTGCGAAGATAAACTTATCATGCACATCATAGACACCCAATGGAAGGTAACGAGTGAGTGCGAGTGGTGGCTTGTGATGAAAATGTTCTGAAATGGTACTGATAAGCTTATCCAGTTTTTCAGTCGTCACCATGTCAGCACGAGAAATGATAATTGCATCTGCATCTTTCAGTGCTGTCATCCCCTCTCTCAAATAACCGAGAGGAGCAACTTTATAAAGATTCATCGCCATCGTCGCATCAAAAAGAACGATGTTATACGAGCGGAAAATCTGAAGGTGCTGAAACCCATCATCCAGAAGAACAACATCCGGATGAACCTCAGAGAAATATTTCATGAGATTTTCAGCACGACGTTTTCCGACGATAACGGCACCCTTCTTCATTTTGTTTGAAATCATGAGCGGTTCGTCACCATAATCGAATGGATTAAGGCGGAACTTCTGTCCGGATTTCAGAAGACCCGATGAATGCTCTAGCTGGCCTTTGTAGCCACGTGTGAGAACGACCGGAGTGAGACCTTTCTCAATCAACCAGTCAGCGAGCCATACAATTGTCGGAGTTTTTCCTGTTCCACCGAATGAGATATTTCCTACTGAGATCACAGGAACTTTGAACGTTTTTTTCTTCAGTACACCATACTCATAAAACGAGCGACGGATGCGGTAGACCCACTCCCAGGCAAAGCTCAGCGGTGTAAAGGCGGTGCCCTTTAGAAACGACTTAAGCCTTAAACGATTTTTCTGCAGAGTCTCATTCATGAATGACCTGGGCCATGTAGTGAGGGATTGAGAAATCATCTCCAGAGAGAAGTTTCTTCGTATCCTTCAGTGTATCCTTGAGACCATTATAAAGCTTTTCGTTTGAAGTCCAAGACCTAATTATAGACGCTAGTTTCACTGAATTCAGGTCGCCCTGGATAAACTCCGGGTAAACCATCTGATTATGAATGATATTCGTGAGTGAAATAGGCCCTGAATATTTGACCAGATGATAATAGATAAACTCGTTAAGTAAGCTTGCCTGATAACAGACAATTGTTGGGAGTTCAAAAAGACCAGTACTCAATGTCACTGTTCCACTTGCCGCAAGTGACATGTGACACTCTTTCATCGCTTTTGTAAGTTCATCAGATTCATACCAGACATCAATATCGTTTTTGTAATAATCATAAACGTCTTGTTTGATGTGATTCACTTTCACGAGATGCACTTCAACC
>JBEIQF010000380.1:0-3103 GCA_040376635.1 Halobacteriovoraceae bacterium | reverse complement strand
TATTTCGGAACAGTCGGTGGTGGAAAGATTGAAATGCATTCGATCAAGACTGCCAAAGAAATTCTCTCCTCCCAAGATCTGGAACCCCGTACTTTCACCTGGAACTTACAAAAAGATATCGGCATGAGCTGCGGTGGTGAGGTGACGATGGTTTTTGAACACCATCAACAATCTTCGTGGCCCATCGTGATTTTCGGAGCTGGCCACGTCGGACAGGCAGTGACCCGCACTCTTTCAAAACTCAATTGCACAGTCACATGTGTTGATTCACGTGAAGAGTGGGTCGCAAAACTTGAGGGAGTGAAGGCCATTCACCATCCCAATCCAAAAGAGATCGTCTCAACTTTTAATCCAAAAAGTTATTTCATGTGCATGACAATGGGACATTCTTTTGATGTGCCTATTCTTTTTGAAATCTCAAAGCACGCGCCAGATTGCCCATACGTGGGAGTGATCGGTAGTGATGTCAAAGGGATTAAGATTAAGCGTGAGTTAAAAGAGCTTGGAGTTTCGGAAGAATTTCTAGCAAAACTTCGCGTCCCAATGGGTCTTCCTATCGGCACCAATCAGCCGTATGAGATTGCGATTTCAATCGCAGCGGAGATTCTTCAAGTGAGAGATGCTTAGCGCAACCCGCGCGGGTTGCGCCGTGAATTATTTCGAAAACACCTTCATTCGATTCATTCCACCACAAGGCCAGTTATTCACTTTCACCTGCTCAAACACTTCTGCATTTTTAATCGCAAAAGTCTTCTTGTTGCCGGCAAACGCTTTCACATTCGTTCTAGGAATAAGAGTCACCCACTTACCATTCGTAAATCCTTCCGCTGAAACTTCGAGAGGATTATTATTCACAAAATACGTGTAATCAAATTCGATTCTGTGAATCGGTGCAGGTTTAGCAAGTTTCACCACGACTTCTTCACAGTGGCCTGGAGTTCTCGAACGAGCTGACTCTAATCCATCAAACATATTGATCGGCGCAAATGGAAGTAAGGCCAGAGAAGCAGGAGAATAATGTTCATCCGAAGCTTTTAGAACTGTTGCACCCAAAGCAAGACTCGCATTATTAAATTCACCGTTCACTGTTTTCCAGTTTTTCTCAAGCTCTTCTTTGGTCGCTTGATAAGAGATATTGAGTGGTTTCTTAGATAAGGGCACTTTTTCTTCGTACGGTCGTGAGATACCATCGAACGTTTTTTTCTCATTCTCTGGAAGATCAAGATAAAGCCCAAGTCTTGTGAATCCACCATCTGGATATTGAGACACTCTCATCTCCGTCACAACACCAGTCTCTTTCGGAAGCGTAATGCGAACTTCTGAATGCCCCTGAAGATTTGTCTTCGGCAAAATCACAGCCCACTCACCATTGATTTTACCTTCAAGCATCGCCGCCGGAGAGAAATTACCTGTGTGGTATTTCGTCGACATCATAATGTATTTGATCGCAGAAGGTTTTTTCAGGCGGAAAACCATCGTATCAACACCACTTAAATTGTGGCGGACAGTTTCCCAGCTATCCATGACCTTTCCTTGCTTGCCGAAAAGTTCAGCATCAAATTTTGGAAGGTGATCAGATAACAAGTTGTCGGCACGGGCAAACAATTCATCCGTTACTTCGAGAACTTCTCCACCAACTGATAGGTTGTAAGGAGCGAGTGGATCTTTCGGACCCTTGTCTGTGATCGGTTCCGGACGTCTTGGATTGAAAGCATCAAATACAAGATTCTTGTAACCCATGTTCACGATTTCTTCCTGCTTCAACGATTCAGCAGTGAAAGTCGTCTTAAATTTTGAATAATCGATTCCTGAGAACTTCAATTCTTTAAGCACTAATTGAGTAACTTCAGCATTGAAGAGAACGCCTTTGAAGTCGCCGTTTGCGAGAACGACAATGCCTTTGCCGCGATCAGGACCATCAAAACAGTGAGCGAAGATACAACGGAATCCGTCGTTTGCTCCCTGATGTATCATAAATTTATTGTCTTCAGCGTGAGCGATAAAGATACCAAGACCCATGAGGCATCCCATGAACTTCTTGCATCCTTTATCAGTTCCGTGAAGCATGAGCCGAGCTGTATCGTGACTGATGCCACCAGCACCATTCACATTGTGGTAGGCGCGCTCCATGTGTTCAAGGAAATGGGACATACCGTGAGCAGAGCCCATCGCACCGGCCGCAAAAGCAGGGAACATCTTACGAGTTCCTTCCACTTCACTTCCATCATCTTTATAACCGTGAGCGTACTGGATCCCAGGAATGTTTTCCTGCTCAAAACTCCACTCAGTTGGTTCGATATCAAGTGAATCAAGAAAGGGTCTCGTGAGTTCAGCAATTTTTTTCCCTGATAATTTTTCTATCAAGGCCTCAAGCACGAGGAATCCCCCGCCTGAATACTGAAACTTCGTCCCAGGCTCATTCACAACTTTCACTGGTTCATAACCGTATTCAGCATTTCCTTTCAGGAAAGCAGTAATAGCAGGCATTTTTTTATTCGCCGGAACACCGTTCACATAGTGAAGGTTCAAAGCACAGTGACTCATGAGATGAGAAATCTGAACAGTATCTGGAAGACCAAGTTCAGGCATGTACTTATTCACAGACTCTGAAAGAGCGATCCCTTTAGAAGTCAGATACTCAATCGCAAAAGCACTTCCTACACTCTTACTGAGCGAGGCCATCTCAAACCAAGTCTCTTTCGTTGCATTTCCGAATGAAAGATTCTGATGACCGCGTGGAGTGATGATCGTCACTTGGGCCGCACCAATCCCGTGTTTCACGCGGGCCTTTTCAATATCCTTGAAGAGCGAATTCATCGGATGCTGATTCATGCGCTTCAGTGTGATTTCAAGAAGAGCTTCTTTAGCGTGTTCAATTTCCTGAGCTTCAGTATTATTGATACGAGTTTTGAGAGCTGTCAGCAATTCAGTGCCAGATTTTCCTGCAGCAGAAATCAAAAACTTCATGCCGAACTTCGAGAGGTATTTATCCCCTAGTTCCATGAGTTCAGCTTCATCGCTCGTAATTTTTGCCTGCTCAGATGAGGCCATTTTATCGAGACCTTTCTTCTGCCCAATGTTCCCGTGGAAAGAAGCAGCATCC
>JBEIQF010000040.1:0-15249 GCA_040376635.1 Halobacteriovoraceae bacterium | reverse complement strand
TTTTATGTTTAAACATCATGATCATTTTCGCTTTGAGCTCGCCAAGGTTTTAAGTCCGGCGATCGAAAAAACTTTTAACTGCACATTCCCGGTTTCGAAAGTCTATGAACTTTTCGGAGCGACTCCTTCAAAAGAGGCCGGTGATCTGGCGTTTCCGATGTTCCTTGTGGCCAAGGAAGCAAAAAGTAATCCTGCACAGGCAGCGAAGACTTTAGATGAAGCGCTGACTTCACTTCCCGATTTCATCACGGCCAAAAAACCAGTAGGACCCTATCTTAACTTCTTTTTTGACTTCAATAAGATCGCCAAGAAACTGATTCCTGAAATTCTTTCAGGCGAAACTTTCAAGCAGAAGCTTACTGAAAATACTCCGAAGACCATGATCGAGTACTCTCAGCCTAACACGCACAAAGAAATGCATGTGGGCCACATGAGAAACTTATGTCTCGGTGATGCACTTATTCGTCTTCACCGTTATTCTGGCTTCGATATCGTTGCTTCAACATTCCCAGGGGACGTCGGCACTCACGTGGCGAAGTGTCTCTGGTATTTGAAATATCACTATAAAGGTGAAGTCCCGTCGACAAGAAAAGGTGCGTGGCTTGGATCAATGTATTCAACTGCTCACAACAAACTTGAAGAAGAGCGTGGCACACCGACTGAAGCTGATAACCGTGAAAAACTTACGATGATCTTAAAACAACTCGAGCAAAAATCGGGTGAGTTCTATGATCTCTGGAAAGAAACTCGTGAATGGTCAATTGAGCTCATGAACGAAGTTTACAAATGGGCCGACGTGAAATTTGACGTCTGGTACTGGGAATCAGAAGTTGATTCTGATTCTGTGAAGCTCGCTCGTGAATGGCATAAGAAAGGTTTGTTTGTCGAAGATCAGGGCGCCATCGGCGTGAATCTTGAAGAATACAAGCTTGGTTTCTGCATGCTTCTCAAAACTGATGGTAACGGATTGTATGCGACAAAAGATATCGAACTTGCTCGCAAAAAGTTCCAGGACTATCACATCGAAAAGAACATTTACGTTGTAGATAAGCGCCAGGAGCATCACTTCAAGCAAGTTTTCAAAGTGCTTGAGCTCATGGGCTTTGAGAATGCGAAAAAATGTTTCCACCTTCAATATGATTTCGTTGAACTTCCTGACGGAGCAATGAGCTCGCGTAAGGGTAATATCATTCCTCTTCAGGCACTTATTGAAAACATGGTGAAGATGATCAAGGAGCAATACCTTGCTCGTTACACAAATGAATGGCCGGCAGAAGAAATCGAGAAGACAGCTCAGATCGTAGCGAAAGGTGCGATCAAGTACGGTATGACCCGCATCGATCCATCTAAGAAAATTGTGTTTGATATGGCCGAATGGCTGAAGCTTGATGGTGAATCAGGCCCTTACATTCAATACGCTTATGCACGTATCAATTCCATGCTCAACAAACTTGGAAAACCAACGACGACTGAACTGAATTATGAAACTCCTCAGGAAAAAGATCTTGTGGCAGAACTCATGAAATTTCATCACGTGGTTCAACAGGCAACTGAGCAGTATAAACCATCTGTTCTCACAGCTTATCTCTATGACCTTTCTCGTGCGTACAATAGTTTCTATGCTGAATGTCCGGTAGGATCAGCAGCTGAGCCAGTACGCTCATCTAGACTTCAATTGTCTCACTCAACGGCGACAATTCTGAAGAAGGGTCTCTCACTTCTTGGGATTGAGTCACCAGAGAGAATGTAATGAGACTTTCTGTTCAGATTGAATTTGATAAAACTCTCGATTTAGAAACTCCGAAAACCGACATCGTTGTTGGCCGAAACGCCGGCAACGATCTTGTCATTAAACATGATTCCGTTTCCCGTCAGCATTGTCGTATTGAAGTTGCAAAGGGCGTGTTCTATATCACTGACCTTGGTAGTTCAAATGGCACATTCATTGATGGCCAGAAAATTGAGCAAAACAAGAGAACGGCATTTCTTAGTTCGCAACAACTCACGATCGGTAAACTTGACTGCGAGATTTCAGAAAGTTCTGGTCAACAGCCAGTTGAAGGCAAAATAGTGAGCTCACAGGTTGCCAGCACAGGCGATTACACGGCCACAATGAGAATTAACCGTCTCGATTTGAACCGTGGTTCAGGAGCTCAGCAAGCTGAGAAGAAACTTCGTCCGAAGGGGCCAAGAAATCCTATCACTGATGAGATTCAGAATAAGAAGAACAAACCAGAGAAAGAATCAAAACGCCTCTACATCATCCTTTTTGTGGCCGTGCTAGGACTTGTCGCATATTTCGCACTTCCTTACCTCGAGTAAACTCATTATAATAAGTTTATGCATCTAATTCTCAAACTGGTTAATGGCGAAGTCCTGGAACAAACAGTTGAGTCAAATGTCTGTATCATTGGACGTTCGGCCAAGTGTGAAGTTGTTGTTCCTCATGATGGAATGAGTCGCCAGCACTGTCAGATTGAAGTGACTGATGGTGAATATTTTGTGACTGATCTTGGAAGCACGAATGGTGTTTTCATCGACGGCCAGAGAATTGAGCCTCACACAAAAACTCCTTACCAGACATTTTTATCTCTTTCTTTTGGTGCTGTTCAAGGCCTTCAGATTGAAGCTGATGAACCTTCTGATGGCTCTGTGAGGGTAGCAACTCCGAGAAGAGAATTGGCAAAAGAGGGTGCTACTGGAATCACATCGCTTACAAAAACAAAGACGATGGCAGATCCTAAGAAAGCAACGTCTCCGGCAGCTGCTCAGGTAAATTGGAAACCAAAATCGGCCGAGCAAGTTAAGACATCCAAAACTCAATCAATGATTATCAACATCACTGCCCTTCTCATGCTGGCCGCTGCTGTCTGGTGGTATACACAAAAAGAAGATGTGACTGAATCAGATACGCCGACTGTGATTGAAGAAGTCCCGGTGAAAGATCCTCCAGCGAAAAGTTACGAGCAGTTTTAATACTCGATCGCCTTCCCCTTCCATTTTTCATTGATACAAAATCTCTGACCGTGATTGTGAGTTGTCATGAATAGCTGACGTTGGAAGCAGGATTTTTTTGTTGGAAATGATCCAATAGGTGCGCAACTTACTATTTCATTTTCATCTGAGGCCAGGTCACGAGACCGTTTCTCCTGGCAATCGGTGTAGTATTCTTCCATCACACACGTCCAGTGCTTTTCTACGCAATCGTAAATGAGATAAGCACCCGCCTCGTAGTTATCAGCAATGACATCTGTCTTCGGATCAAAACCCGCAACAGTCTTGTCCTGCCCGTAAGCAAGGAATGACGTCATGAACAAAACGATTAAAAAGGTCCATTTCATAGTTGAGTAATTCGCTTATCGGTTAAGCTGCTTAAAACTCAAGAAGAGTTTGGCATGCCAAACAAAGTTCAATGAAATCAACAACTAAAATCTAAGTGTTATTTCGCCTTATTTAAGCTACAGTGAGGTATAGTTTTAAATAGGTTAAAAATAGGCGTATTTCTATGATCAAAATCAATAGAAAGGTTGAATATGCACTTATGGTGCTGAAACTGATGAAGGAAAAGCATGCTCACGAGCTGACGACGGCGCGTGAAGTTTGTGATCAGTTTGAAACTCCCTTTGATACCACGGCGAAAGTCATGCAGCTCATGAACAACGCTGGCATTCTTCACTCTCAAAAAGGTGTGAAGGGTGGCTACACTCTCTCAAGAGATCTTTCGCAAGTGACTTACATGGAACTGGTTGAACTCATCGAAGGGAAAAGCTTCATGATGGACTGTCATGACCGGGGCGACGTTCGCGGGCCGTGTGAGCTCATTCATAAATGTAACATCTCTCAACCGATTAAACGTCTCAACGACTACATCATCAACATCTTCAATACGCTGACGTTGAATGAGCTTCTCGCTGAAGACAACCTTTTAGCTCTTAAAAAATTACCTGAGAAAAAAGTGGAACACTGCCCTCTTGTTCCCAAGGCGACTATATGAAAATTGAAGATAAATTACAGGACAATTACAAATACGGATTTGTCACAGACATTGAAAGAGAAGAATTTCCGAAGGGTCTTTCGGAAGACATCATTCGTCTTATCTCTTCTAAGAAAAATGAACCTGAATGGTTACTTGATTTCCGTCTGAAAGCTTACCGTTACTGGTTAACACTCACTCACCCTGAGTGGCAGTATTGTAAAATCGCACCGATCGATTTCCAGGATATCTATTACTATTCAAAACCAAAAACGAAGAAGAACACTTACGCCAACCTGGATGAAGTGGATTCAGAGCTTCTTGAGACATTCGAGAAACTTGGTATCCCTCTGACAGAACAGAAACGTCTTATGGGTGTTGCTGTGGACGCGGTATTTGATTCAGTTTCAGTGGGGACAACTCACAAGGAAGAACTGGAGAAAGTTGGAGTTATTTTCTGTTCAATTTCAGAAGCTGTTGAAAAACATCCTGAACTTGTGAAGAAATATCTCGGAACAGTTGTTCCTCATTCAGATAACTACTATGCGGCCCTCAATGCAGCTGTTTTCTCTGACGGTTCATTTGTTTACATCCCTAAAGGGGTGAAGTGTCCGCTGGATCTATCAACTTACTTCCGAATCAACGCTAAAGAATCGGGCCAGTTTGAAAGAACACTCATCATTGCTGATGAAGGTTCTTATGTGAACTACCTTGAAGGTTGTACGGCCCCTCAGCGCGACGAGAACCAGCTTCATGCTGCGATCGTTGAGCTTATCACTCTTGATGAAGCTGAGATCAAGTATTCAACTGTTCAGAACTGGTATGCCGGAGACAAAGAAGGTAAAGGCGGTATTTATAACTTCGTCACAAAACGAGGTCAGTGCCGTGGAAAGAATTCAAAAATCTCATGGACTCAAGTAGAGGCCGGTTCTGCGATAACCTGGAAATACCCTTCTTGTATTCTCCTCGGTGATGGCTCACAAGGCTCATTCTATTCAGTAGCACTGACGAATCACTTCATGCAGGCCGACACCGGAACAAAAATGATTCACGTGGGTAAAAACACGAAATCAACAATTGTCTCTAAAGGTATTTCAGCTGAAAAATCACAGAACGTTTATCGCGGTCTTGTGAAGATCATGCCAAGTGCAACTGGTGCGAGAAACTATTCTCAGTGTGATTCGATGCTTATTGGTGACGAATGTGCTGCAAATACTTTCCCGTTCATTGATGTAAAAAACAACACAGCAATCGTTGAGCACGAAGCAACAACTTCTAAAATCAGCGCTGACCAGATTTTCTATCTTCAGTCGCGTGGGTTCACAGCGGAGAAAGCTGTTTCGTTAATCGTTAATGGTTTCTGTAAAGATGTATTCAAAACGCTTCCACTAGAGTTCTCAGTAGAAGCAGTAAAACTAATCGAAATGAAATTGGAAAACTCGGTAGGCTAGTGAGCCCCAGGAATAATATGATCGAAATCAAAAATCTCTCAGCTAAAGTAGATGGTAACGAAATTCTTAAAGGTATCAACCTCACAGTAAAAAAAGGTGAAGTTCACGCCATCATGGGGCCAAACGGTTCCGGTAAATCAACACTCTCAAAAGTCATCGCAGGTCACCCGGCGTATGAAGTAACAGGTGGTGAGATCAATTTCGAAATCAACGGGAAGATGAAGAACCTTCTTGAACTTGATCCGGCCGACAGAGCTAAGGAAGGTATCTTTCTTGGTTTCCAGTATCCGATCGAAGTACCGGGAGTTTCTAACTTCACATTCTTAAAAGAGTCATTTAACCAGATCTGCGAACACCAGGGTCTTGATAAAATGGATGACGAAACTTTCCTTAAGCACCTTCGCGGGAAACTCAAGCTTCTTGAAATGAATGAGTCTTTCCTTGAGCGTTCAGTAAATGAAGGCTTCTCAGGTGGTGAGAAAAAGAAAAACGAAATTCTTCAGATGGCGATTCTAAACCCTCGCCTCTCCCTCTTAGATGAAACTGATTCTGGCCTTGATATCGATGCCCTTAAAATCGTCTCAAATGGTGTAAACGCACTTAAGAGCCGCTTCAATGCAACGATTCTAGTGACTCACTATCAGCGTCTACTTGATTACGTAGTACCTGATTATGTGCATGTTCTTTATAAAGGACAGATCATCAAGTCAGGAGACAAGTCTCTTGCTCTTGAACTTGAAGAGAAAGGTTACGACTGGTTAATTAAAGGTTAATTATGAACGTTGAAACATTAAGCAATATTGCTGATAAAAAAATTGAGCTGACTGATCCTTCCCTGAAAGCTTTCAGAGAAGCTCATCTCGCTACATTCAAGAAGAAAGGTTTCGCTGAAACTGTCTTGGATAGTTATAAATTCACCAATCTTGAAACTTTTTTTGCCGGCATTAATTATGAACCGAAAGCATCTGAGAAAAGCCTTGATGGTTTTCAATCAGCGCTTCCGACAATTACTTTCGTTGATGGAGAGTTCAATACTTCGGAAAACCTTCCTGATGGATTCTCGGTTAAAAAACTGAAAGATAACTTTGCGTCGGTAAAAGATCTCTTCAAAGAGGCCAACGCTCTTTCAAGTCTTCACCATAGTTTATTTGGCGAAGGTCTTTTAATTGAGATCGGGAAGAATGTAGAAGTGGCCGGTGCTGTTCGCATTTTAAACCTAGTAACAAAATCTTCTATCAGTGCACCCACTCATCTTATTGTGGCCCACCCCTTCTCGAAAGTGACTGTGCTTGAAGAGACAAGAGCCTTTGAAGTGTCACATGCTGTTGTGAATGAGACTTATATTGTTGCCCATCCTGGATCTCATGTTGAGCACATCCAGATTCAGCAAGAATCGTCTGAAGGATTAAATCACTGCTCAGTATTCGCAGAAGTTGAGAAAGATGCGACAGTGAAGAGTTTCATGTTCCACGCTACAGGGAAACTCAATCGATCAAACCTCACATTGAATCTCAATGCTCCAGGGGCAAATGGTGAATCGTATTCATTGTTCCTGACTCACGGGACTGAACACAGCGATATCAACACAATCATTAATCATCACTCTGCAGATACAACTTCGTCTCAGATTGCCAAAGGCATTCTTGATGGCGAATCGAAAGGTATCTTTACAGGAAAAATCCATATCTTCCCGAAGGCCCAGCGTGTGGCCTCAAGTCAGTTGAATAAAAACCTTCTTCTTTCGAAGAAAGCACAGGTTCATTCTCAGCCTCAGCTTGAGATTTTCGCGGATGATGTTAAATGCTCGCACGGATCTACTACCGGCCAGTTATCTCCTGATGAAGTGTTCTACTTCCAAGCACGAGGCATTCCTGCAGATAAAGCGAGAACTATTCTTGCTCACGGCTTTGGACTTGAAGTCGTTCAAAAAATCGAAAATGCCAAGGCCCGTGAACACGTGAGTTCAGTGATCATGGATAACCTGGTTAACAAATTTCAACTGGGAGGATTACAATGAGTATCCTCAAGAACAATCCTTACAGAAAAGATTTTCCGGTAGCTGAACAGACGATCAAAGGAAAGCGCTTAGCTTATCTTGATAGTGCTGCCACAACTTTAAAACCAACCATCGTGATTGATGAGATGGATAAATATTACCGTCTGGAAACTTCGAACGTTCACAGAGGCCTATACTGGTTATCTGAAAACGCTACCACGAAATTTGAGGCGACTAGAGATAAGGTTTCTACACTCATCAACTCTCCTGATAGAAAACAAGTCATCTTCACGAAAGGGACAACTGAATCAGTTAACCTCGTGGCGCAGACTTATGTGAAAACGTTTCTTAAAAAAGGCGACGTGATCCTTCTTTCTCAGATGGAGCACCACTCGAACATTGTTCCATGGCAGTTAATTGCTGAAGAGAAAGGGCTCATTATTAAAGTGATCCCGATCAATGCAGCTGGCGAACTTCTGATGGATGAGTATAAGAAACTCATGACTCCGGAAGTGAAGTTTGTTTCTGTCGTTTATGTTTCGAATGCTCTCGGAACGATCAATCCGGTTAAAGAAATGACCAAGATCGCCCATGCAAATGGGGCTAAGATTTTTGTTGATGCTGCTCAGGCGATCGCTCATAAAAAAGTCGATGTCCAGGATCTGGATGTGGACTTCCTCGCTTTCTCCGGCCACAAGATGTTCGGTCCAACAGGCGTAGGCGTTCTTTACGGGCGTGAATCACTTCTTTTAGACATGCCTCCTTATCAAGGTGGCGGTGACATGATTGATGTTGTGACGTTTGAGAAAACGACTTACAACAATCTTCCTCATAAATTTGAAGCGGGAACTCCTTCGATTTCTGCAGTTATTGGTCTCGGCACTGCTGTTGATTACATCAACTCCATTGGTCTCGATAAAATCAAAGAAGCAGAAGATGAACTTTTAACTTATGCTACAGCGAAGTTGAAATCGATTCCTGGGCTTAAAGTTTTTGGTGAGGCACGTGAAAAGGCCTCTGTGATTTCTTTTGGTCTGGAAGGGATTCATCCGCATGATCTCGCCACACTTGTTGATAAAGAAGGTGTCGCGATCAGAACAGGGCACCACTGTGCTCAACCACTCATGAAATTTTTGTGTGTGCCGGCCACATGCCGCGCCTCACTCTCTATTTATAATAACCAGCAAGACATTGATCAACTTTATGAAGCTCTGGTCAAAGTTAAAAAATTCTTCGAATAGGTATTCATATGGAAATTACAATTCAGCCGACACCAAACCCGAACGCTTTAAAATTCATTCTTGAGAATGATGTTAAAACTGAGGGAAAAGTTTCTTTTAAAACACCGCAGGACTGCAAAGACATTCCTCTGGCAGCTGCTTTATTTGACCTTCGTGGTGTAGATCAGATTCACTTCTTCCAGAACGTCATCACAATCAGTAAGTTTAGCTTCGAAGATTGGGATAGCCTGGAGCCAGCAGTGCAGACATGCATTGAATCGTTCATCGAAGATCACGATCCAAACTTCAAAGCGAATGATCCAGAAGAAGATAGAAGATCAAATCTCTCTCCTGAAATTCGCCAGATTGAAGAAATACTGGATAAAAGAATTCGTCCTGGTCTTCAGGGTGATGGTGGTGACATCGCTGTAAAAGATTTCAAAGACAACGTACTCATAGTAAAATATCAGGGCGCTTGCGGTACTTGCCCAAGCTCAACGACTGGTACACTTGAGGCCATTCGCTCCATCCTAAGAGATGAAGTGAATCAGGATATCGAAGTGTATCTTGCCCCGGAGATCTAATTGAAATTTTTTCTGCTC
The DNA here is from genome assembly GCA_040376635.1 of Halobacteriovoraceae bacterium. Taxonomy (GTDB): domain Bacteria; phylum Bdellovibrionota; class Bacteriovoracia; order Bacteriovoracales; family Bacteriovoracaceae; genus Peredibacter. Next base: position 6,007 of record JBEIQF010000040.1, on the reverse strand, counting down.
TTTTGTGCGATCTATTCTGTGAGTCTCTTCGCCGATAATCCAAAGAAACTGGATAAGGCGAAGAAGACTATTTCTGATACAGCAAACCAAGTGGATCGCGGGGTAAGAAACTCAATCAAGGAAGTGAAAAAGGTCCTGGGAGATAAAACTAAAAAATAGAGGTCCCCATGCTTAACCTCGCTATAAATTTTTCTTTGGCCACCGCAACCCTCATTCTTGCAGTCCTCCTCATCCCCGGTCTTGAATTCGAAAATATCCTCACGATTGTCCCAACCTGTTTTATTCTCGGCTTCGTGAACTTCCTCATTAGGCCCATTATGGTGATGCTTGGAATAGACGTTTCTCCTGTGAAAATCGGGATTTTTTCATTCTTCCTCAATTGGTTCATGTTCAACGTTGGTGTAGGTCTTCTGGATGAATTTGATGACTTCAGCTGGACAGGCGCCTTTTTTGGGGCAGTCCTTATGGGTCTCTTTCAGGCGATTCTTTGGGGTATAGACATGAAAGGAAGAAAACCCGTCACTTAGAAGCACAGCTAATATTAAGTTTGGTAATACTTGATTCTGACGATAATTAGAGTATGAAACTTAGAATCAAGGGCAAGGACCATATTTTTAGTTACGAGAGCGAAAATGCTACGATCAATATCGGGCGCTCGAGTGACAATGATTTTGTGATCCCTCTTGATGACTTCTCCCGCAAGCATTGCCAGGTTACATTCAAAGGCAACTACGCTTTCATTATGGACTATGGAAGTAAAAACGGTGTCTCGATCGACGGTAAGAAAATCGAGCCAAACCGCCAGTACCCGATTTATGCAAATTCCAGAGTGGTTCTTGCGAACCTCTTTGAGTTCATATTACCGGACGGAACTTCCATCAAAGACGCCAAAGATCTTGAATTGGCCCTCGCTTTGGAAGAGCCCCGCAAAAAATACAGGTAGTGGCCTATGGGCGAATCAGTAAAACTGACTTTGACCTCACCCACAGAAACTTTCACGCATCATACGGAAGAAAATTCTGTCCGCATCGGCCGTTCCAATAAATGTGAATTTAACATTCCCCGCGAAGATCTCTCACGTGAGCACTGTCTTTTTGAAATTATTGGGGATGATTATTTTGTCACGGATCTTGGAAGTAAAAATGGAATCACTGTTGATCGCATCCGTATTGATGTGAACACCAGAACAAAAATCACAAGTGACTCTGTAGTCGTTCTCTCGAACCTTTATACTTTCAAGATTAACGGCTTTGAAATCAAATCAAAAATGGACATGATGGCAACAGCAGCGGCGGCCGCGAAGAAAGCTGCGGGCCCTGATGTTAATACCGTAAGCTTCGCACTTGATTTTGATAAAACGGCAGAGAAGAAATTTGTTCCACCGAAGAAGTACTCAAAACGCCCTCGTCAGGAAGCTGAAGTTGTTACTGACAACTACGAGCTTATGAAGATGGCGTTCGGATTTGTCGTGGTCGTGGGATTCGTGATCTACCACGCCTTAGGACGATAATACTCCCACATTTTAGCATGAGGAGTTCCTGGTTCCGGTTGATACTGATAAGTGTATTTGCATCTTGCCGGCAGGGAAATCAGGATCGAATCCACTCTCCCATTTGTCTTCAGACCAAAGAGAGTTCCTCTATCGTGAAGAAGATTGAACTCAACATATCTTCCGCGACGGTGAAGCATGAAATCCTCATCGGCCTCAGTCCAGTTCTCAGTCATGCGCTTACGAACTATCGGGAAGTAAGATTCGATAAAATGTTCAGACATGTGTTTTACATACGCCATGTCTTTTTCTGTATTTCCTGAATTCATGTGATCGTAGAAAATCCCACCAATCCCACGCATCTCAATCCCGCGGTGAGAATTATTGAAATACTCATCACATGTTTTTTTCATCTCATCATATTTTTCACCAGCAGCTTTTTTCCAGACACCATGGAAATAACTGAAGTCTTCCTCATGCGGAAAGTATGGAGTGAGATCAGCACCACCGCCAAACCAGAATTTATCACCCTGATGAATCATGCGGAAGTTTGCGTGAACTGTCGGAACTTTTGGATTGCTTGGATGGATAATAAGCGAAATACCAGCGGCCCACATCTCATCCCCCGAACCCTGAAGGTGCTTCGCGAACTGAGGATCGATTTTTCCAAACACACATGACGTATTCACGCCTGCATTTTCAAAGAGCTTACCCTTAAATGCTCTCGTGATACCACCACCACCCGGCTGATCAGCATGGTCTTTTCTCTGCCACAGATCCTCTTTGATAACGAGTTCCGGATCGAGGGCCTGCATTTCCCGAGTGATTTTATCCTGTAACGCTTTTACGTGTTCGTGAAAGTGATCTTTGAATGGTTGCATGTTCATATGTGTCCTGCCTTATGTTGCTAGGATCGCTAAGGTTCAATACAATTAAAATGATTCAAATCAATTTAAAGGGTTATTGTGCTCATAAAATCTATCACAAGATCTATCCGCTCTCTAGGGATGTTTATCATCTTTATCTTCGCCGTCATGTGTATTTTTGGAACCATGTTTGCGCGGGATATTGATAGCTCAACACTCTTCAGTAAGTTCCTCGATTACACCATTTCTTTTGAGCACCGATTCTACGATTTCCGAATGAAATCCCAGATCGACCCGAATTTCAAAAGCAAAGACACAGTTCTCGTAAAAATCGATGACTACTCACTCGAAAAATTAGGTGTCTGGCCTATCCCGCGTACCAATTACGCAACCATGATCGATAAACTTGGAGTATTCGGGGCGAAGGTCGTCGCAATGGATATTCTGTTCCCCGAAAAGGCCCCCGATTCAAATGGGGTTTCTCCGGATAAAGTCCTCGCTGACTCCATCAAAAACTTCCAGGGCCAGGGCGGTAGAATATTTATTGGTTATGCATTGAGTTCAGGACCGGAAGACCAACTACCGGAAGCTCCACTTGAAATGCTCAATGATGCTGTCCTCACAAGAAACGTTCCCGAAGTCGACATGGACGCGGATAAAATCAGCCGATTTACTTTCCCAATCCAGGAACTTCTCGATGTAGAAACGGGGCTTGGTTATCTCACAAGTTCTCAGGACGGCGATGGAATTTTCCGTCACTATCAGCTCGTCGCTAACGTAGACACCATCTATTACGGCTCACTTGCCTTTAACGCCTTCGAAGCATACACGGGTAAAAAATCAACCATCAAAATCTTTGCTGACGCTGCCGGTGAACTTGAACTCGATGGAAAAAAACTTGAACTCAGTCGTCGCGGAGAAACCAAAATCCGCTACGTCGGCGGCGAAGACAATTTCACGGCCATCTCCCTTTATGATTTGATTTCTGCCGAAGACAATGATCCAAAGATGAAAGAGCTCTTCAAAAACAAGCTCGTCTATATCGGCTCAACGGCCCTCGGTGCCCACGACTTGCGTCCATCACCAATCGACTCAAAAATGCCTGGGGTCTACTCCCACATGAATATGAGTCACATGCTTCTTCATAAGTATTTTTATCAAAACACAAACGAATCCGTTAAATACTCACTCATCTTCCTCATCATCGGGATGATCATCTTCCTTATGGTTCAGAAACTGGGGAATCCGTTCCTTGATGCCATTGTTGTCATTCTCATCCTCTCAATCTGTTATTTTTCAGATCAGTATTACTTCCTGCCGGAAGGCTACGAACTTAAACTTTTCTACTGCTTCTTTTGCTTTATTGCCTGCTACTCATACAACACCTTCCTGAAATTCTATGAGGCGAACAAAGAAAAGAAACAGATCCGCGGAACATTCGCCCGCTACGTTGCTCCCACAATCGTTGATGAAATGCTGAAAGATCCGGACAAGCTCCACGTTGGTGGAACCAAAATGGACATCACATGTCTCTTCTCCGACGTTAGAGATTTCACAAAAATCTCCGAAGGTCTCACAGCTACCGAACTCGCAAGTTCCCTCAACATGTACATGGGTGCCATGACCGATATCGTATTCGACACCAAAGGCACGCTCGACAAATACATCGGGGACGCCATCGTTGCCATCTGGGGCGCCCCTCTCGAAATCGGCAACCATGCCCAATACGCAGTCGAAGGCGCCATCAAAATGATCGAAATCCTTCCAAACATTAACGCAGAATTCGAAAAACTCGGCCGCCCAATCTTCAACATTGGTATCGGACTCAACTCTGGCGAATGCTCAGTCGGCAACATGGGCTCAGACCGAATTTTCTCCTACACCGCTCTCGGCGATAATATGAACCTCGGTGCCCGTCTTGAATCCCTTTGCAAATACTATGGGGCTCAAATTCTCATTTCAGAAATGACTCTCGAACGCCTTGACCTGACCAACATCAAAACTCGTCCCATCGACAAAGTAATCGTGAAAGGAAAAACAACAGCGGTTTCCATCTTTGAAGTCCTCCACCCCCATCACTGGATGACAAAAGATCCCGAATCCCTGAACTTCTACCTCACGGCCTACGCTCTTTTTCAAAAACGAGAATTCGCTTCTGCCATGGACATCTTCAACCAACTCACCATGGCCAACGAAGACGACAAACCTTCAAAACGCTTCAAAGAACTCTGCAAAAAATATGTCGAACACCCGGAACTCGTCACCGACAATTTCGAAATTACAACAATGACTGAAAAGTGAAACAAAACGCACCCTGATCCACATTCTTATCCGGCCTCCTTGTTAACTCATGTTAGTTCAGAGTTTTCAACCAAGGAGGCCTCATGGAATTTTCTCTCCCCGACGAAACTCTCTACTACAACCGAAAAGAACGCGAACTCAATGAACGTCTCAAACTACTCTTGGCCGAGTACGAAATGGACGACTACGAAATCGACGTTGATCTCTTAGATGAGGAGGAAGATGTATGAATCTAACTCATTTAACGGATAAGGCTTTATTGGAAGACACCAAGACACTAGTCTCAAATGAAAGGAAAATTCTCGTAAAACTTCTCCATCATCTGAACGAAATCGACAGGCGAAAGTTATATACAGAATTAAAATATCAAAGTTTGCATGACTACTGCACGAAAGAATTAAAACTTGCAGATACCAGCACTCATTACAGGATTGTAACGGCCAGACTTAGCAATGAAGTTCCAATGGTTATATCGAAAGTAGAATCAGGTTCTTTATCATTATCCAACATTACTTTAGCTGTTAAACATATGAGACAGCTTAAGATTGATGATACCGCAGAGAAAATCCGAATTCTGAATGGAATTGAGAATTTATCTAAGCGAGAATGCGAAATAAAACTTTTTGAAATAACCGGAACAGAAAGGCCGAAGGTTACAAATCTAACAATTAAAGATGAAACATATCTTCTGCTTCAAAAAGCTCGAGACTTGATTTCAATGCCAATGACTCATGATGAACTTTTGCAAATGTTAATCTCGGCTTTTATTGAGAAAACAGAAAAGACAAAATTCAAAGTTGGTTCTAACGCAACTCTACATACTCCGGAGTATGTAACTCGCGTCATACCTGCTAGTGTAAAAAATGCGGTCTATGAACGTGATGAAGGAAAATGCACTAAGTGCGGGAGTACTCACAATCTTCAATTTGATCACATCGTTCCGTATGCACTTGGTGGGAAATCTACTTTAGAAAACATCCGGCTCCTCTGTTTTAATTGTAATCAGAGGAACCGAATTACAGCGAAGCTTTAGCGAGGTGAGTTTGGATTGTCCCGTTTGTAGTCTTCGTCAAAACACCAGTGGCGCCAAGATAGCTTGCGGGAGATCCCTCCCTTTTCACCATCCGGAAGATTGGGTTGTGAATAGACGATGATTTCCATTTTTCGGAGAGTCGTGTCTTTGACCCATTTTTGATTTCGGGTGTTCCAGAGGCGACATAAGTAGCCGCCGTAGTATCTTGCATAGTCATTTCTTTCAGAGAGATTCAGGTAGAATTTTCGCCAGTGTTCATTAGGAATCATTTTGACGAAGTGCTGGTCTTTCACACCGTAGATGTCACGGGTTCCATAG
>JBEIQF010000098.1:0-10501 GCA_040376635.1 Halobacteriovoraceae bacterium | reverse complement strand
GGCGCGTGCATCTTCAATCGCTCTGTGCGCTTGAGAGTGAGAAATGCCGAAAATCGACGACATGTAATTGAGGTTTGAGCTCATGATGTCGGGGATCATGTATTTCGTCATGATGTTCGTACAAATAACTTTATTATCCATCGTCGGACGCTGAAGTTTTTTCAGAACACCATTCAGGAAGGGAATATCAAATGAAGTATTGTGAGCGACAAGAATCGCATCGCCGATGAAGGTAATGATTTCATCAATCACTTCTTCAATTTTAGGGGAGTGCTCGACATCTGCTTTTCTGATCCCTGTGAGTTTCTGGACAAAATCAGGAATATCTTTTTGTGGATTAACGAGAAAAGATCTCTCCTCCACAATCTTGCGGTCTTCAATTCTCACCATACCAATCTCGATGATTTTTTCCGTATCCGGATTACCACCAGTCGTTTCAAGGTCGATGACTACAAATTTAAGGGATTTTAATAACTCAGCTGATGAGTCGTAGGTCTTTTCTTTTTCTTGCATGCGATAAATGAGACATTCGCCTCATTCCTTTAATAAAAGTTTATTCCATGTGATCAGGTGTGAAGGCACATGTCAGAAGTTCTTTAAGCTTCTTTGTTATTTCTTTTCCGTCTTTGTCACCAATTGTGACTTCTAGATCACCACTCGCAAATTCAGTCATCACCTGAAGGCACATACCACATGGTGGCCAGCCTGGTTCAGTGTAAACGTAAATGCGTTTAATTTTGTTATGACCTTCAGAGACTGCTTTCCAGATTGCGACACGTTCAGCACAAACAGTGCCGCCAAAACTTGCGTTCTCAATATTGCAGCCTGAATAGATTTTTCCGTCAGATGTTTCAAGCGCTGATCCTACTTTTGCTTTGGAGTAGGGCGAGTGAGCTCTGGCAGATGCCTCTTTTGCGAGTTTTCGCAGATCAGTCATTTAAACTTTTCCCATTCTTTTTAACTCACCTATAGTTTCAGTTAAAACAGTAGCGAATCCAACCATGGCCTTTTCTGCCACCTTCTTAACGTCAGCGTGAGAGAGCTTCTCTTCCTTGATGCCGGCAGCGTAGTTTGTTACACAAGCAACACCAGCTACTTTTAATCCAAGATGATTAGCAGCGATTACTTCCGGAACAGTACTCATACCAACAAGGTCAGCACCAAGAATTCTCAGCATGCGGATTTCCGCCGGAGTTTCATACGTAGGACCCAAAACTGAGCAGTAGACTCCGGTTTTGAGATCAACGTGGTGGTTCTTCGCTACCGTAGAAAGCACTTCGCGAAGTTCTTTATCATAAGCATTTCCCATATCCGGGAAACGAGGGCCAAGCTCAGCAATGTTTGGTCCAACAAGTGGATTTCTTCCAGAAAGATTGATGTGATCGTTAATGATCACAAGATCTCCTGGGTGGAAGTTTGTATTGATACCGCCAGACGCGTTTGTGAGGAAAAGAATTTCAATTCCAAGTGCTGCGAGTACACGAACAGGAAGAACGATTTCTTCCATCGCATAACCTTCATACGGATGAAGTCTTCCCTGAAGAGCAACAACATTTACACCCTGAACTTCACCGAAGATGAGAGCACCAGAGTGACCTTCAACAGATGTACGTTTGAAGTGAGGAATATCTTCGTAAGGAATGACTGTTTTATTCTGGATCTGGTCGATATAAATACCAAGACCTGAACCGAGAACAATCCCGATCTTAGGCTTCACTGATATCTTTGATGAAAGATATGTTGATGCTTCAAGAATTTTTGAAAGTGCCATTGATCTATCCTTAGCTTAATTTTTCGATGATGAGTTTTGGACTCTTAACCTTGAGTGCACTCATAGTCAGAACATCTTTAATGAATTTTTTCTGAATGCCTGTTACGACATCTGTCTGAGAGGCGTGGTGAGTGATCGTGAAGATAGGCTCTCCCTTTTTCACTCTATCACCAATCTTTTTGTGGAACGTGAATCCAACACCGTGATCAATCACATCTGTCTTGGCCTTGCGACCGCCGCCGAGTTCTATGAGCAACAGTCCGATTTCAGTATTGTTAAACATTTTGATGTAACCCGTTTTAGGAGCGACAACATCCGTTTTACATTTTGCCATAGGAAGGAGCGAGTAATCATCAACGACATTGACATCTCCGCCTTGTGAAACAAGGAGTTTTCTGAATTCGTTAAGTGCTTTGCCTGAAGAAACCATTTCAAGCGCTTTCTTGTGGGCCTTATCAAATGTCTTTTCTACGCCTGCGATATGAATCATGTGAGCAGCAAGAGCGATCGAGAGATCAGTCAGATCTTTCGGACCATTGCCTTTCAATGTTTCGATCGATTCGATGATTTCATTTGAATGACCAACTTCATTTCCAAGAGGTTGGTTCATATCTGTGATGAGGGCCACAGCTTTTTTCTTGAAGCGTTTTGAAGTTGCGATAAGGCTCTTACCGAGATTCTTCGCATCTTTCGTTGTACGCATGAAGGCACCAGTGCCTGTCTTAATATCAAAAACAATTCCATTAGCACCTTCAGCAAGTTTTTTACTCATGATCGATGCAGTAATAAGGGGAATTGAATCAATCGTCGCAGTCACATCACGAAGGGCATAGATCAAACGATCTGCCGGAGCAATCTCCGGAGTCTGGCCGATCAGAACGAGACCTTCTTTATTGAGTTTTTCTGCAAACGTATCGAGATCAAGTGCTGTTGAGAAACCTTTGATGGCCTCAACCTTATCAACAGTTCCACCAGTGTGACCAAGACCACGTCCGGCAATCATTGGAACTTTCACTCCAGCAGCGCTTGCGATAGGGGCGAGGATGAAAGAAGCTTTATCTCCGATCCCACCTGTCGAGTGTTTATCAATAACATTTTTACCGGGGAACTTGAGACGCTTGCCTGATTCAAGCATGGCGTCTGTCAGTGCAGCTGTCTCAGCGACATCCATGCCCTTCAGAAACATCGCCATAAGCATCGCTGACATCTGATAATCAGCTATTTTATGTTCGGTGTAGCTCTGAATGAACCACTTCACTTCTTTATCGGTTAGTTTTTCCCCTCGTTTTTTCTTATCGATCAGAGGGTATACTTGGAAATTATCTTTAGTCATAGTTTGCCAACTTTAAGTAGGGGACTTATCATAAACTTAAGCCTTCTGCTTGGCAAACTAACTCCATAGGATTTGGTATGAAAAAACTCATTTGTGGTCTCTTCGGTTTTTACTTTTTCTTCGCAAACGTGCTGCTGAATCCGGCATTTGCTCAGGAAAGTGAGGATGACCTCATCAAAAATACACAGAATGACATCATGATTGTTGGTGCTGCCGGAGCTGCGGGTGCGGTGCTTGGTCTCTCGACTTTATCGTTTGTTGATAAGCCTTCTAAACACGTTTCTAATATCTGGACCGGTGCTGCTCTCGGGATTATTGCCGGGGTGATTTTTGTGGCCTACAACAGCGCACAAAAAGGTTCCGAAGATCTTCAATCCTCGAGTGAATTCAGCTCTTCTGAGCGAGTAGCATGGCACGATCAGAATGCTACAAATCTGACATTACCGTCGGTGCAATTTGGCACTCAAATCTGGCAAACAAGCTTCTAAAATACCCGACTTTTTCTTTACAGTATCGGGCCCCACTTAGTATAACCGTATGAGTTACACTAAACATTTGTATTAGCCATGCTTATGCTGGCCTACCTCGTGGGAGCCTTATGAACCTTGAGTCATTTTTGCGCGGAGTTCTTGGACTGGTTGTACTGACTGCCGTCCTCTATCTTTTCAGTTCTAAGAAAAAACAAATTCCATGGAAGCTCGTAGGCCTCGGTTTTTTGCTTCAAGTTATTTTTGCAGTAGGGATTCTTCACGTTCCTCTCATCGCAGCACTTTTTGACAAAGTTTCAAGCTTCTTCGTAGTTGTTCTCGAATTTACAAAACAAGGTTCAGGATTTTTATTCGGAAACCTTCTCGATGTTAAATCGATCGGTTTCATCTTCGCTTTCCAGATTCTTCCAACAATCATTTTCTTCTCAGCTTTAACAAGCTTACTTTTCTACCTCGGCATTCTTCAGAAAGTTGTTTACGGCCTTTCATGGGTGATGGGGAAGTTCCTCAAGATCTCTGGAGCGGAAAACCTTTCGACAACAGCAAACATCTTCCTTGGTCAGACAGAAGCTCCGCTTTTAATTAAGCCTTACCTTCCTAAAATGACCCGTTCAGAAATCCTTTGTATCATGATCGGTGGTATGGCCAACACTGCTGGTGGTGTACTTGCTGCTTACGTTGGTTTCCTTGGTGGAGATGATCCTGTTCAACAACTTTTCTTTGCTAAGCACCTTCTTGCAGCTTCTGTTATGTCAGCTCCTGCAACAATCGTCGTTTCTAAAATGCTCCTTCCACAGACTGAAGAGATCGATGAAAAAATCGAACTCTCTGATGAAAAAGTGGGAACAAATATCATTGAAGCAATTGCAGTTGGTACAGAAGACGGCCTTAAACTTGCGTTCAACGTAGGTGCCATGCTTATCGTCTTCATCGCTATGATCGCGATGGTAAACTACATGCTTTCTGACGTTCTTGGTTACTACTCAGGTCTCAATGAAGTGATCAAATCTGCTACAAGCGGTCAGTACTCAGGACTCACTCTTCAGTTCATACTTGGTTACGCTTGTGCTCCTTTTGTTTGGCTTCTTGGTGTTGCTCAATCTGATATCGTTCACATCGGTCAGCTTCTTGGTGAGAAAACAATTCTTAACGAATTCGTTGCTTACACAACACTTGGTAAGATGAAAGCAGAAGGCGTTCTTCAGGACCCTAAGTCGATCATCATGGCGACATATATCCTCTCAGGATTTGCTAACTTCTCATCAATCGGTATTCAGGTTGGTGGTATCGGTGCTCTTGCTCCGTCGAAGAGGGGAATGCTCTCTGAGCTAGGATTCAAAGCACTTCTGGGTGGAACAATTTGCTCACTCCTGACAGCTACAATTGTCGGAATGTTGACTTAATTCATTTTAAATTCTTAATATCTCGTTGCCCCTCTGGAAACAGAGGGGTTTTTTTTATCAAAATAGCCCACGTCAGCATAGATTGCCTTCTTTATTAATCGGTTCATGGCCTGTATCCTGTTCTTAATTACGTTTTAAGTTTTTATAGTTTTTAAATTTTTAAGTTTTGGAGATCGATTCAGCTAAATGCTGGAGCGTTTTCCTGTCAGGACATTCATGGCCAAAGAACTCGTGGTTAACCAAACCCACAGTGAGTCGCGTATTGCGCTTATTGAAAATGGTGAGATTTTAGATTTTCTCATCGAACGTCAGTCACTCAAGAACGAATCATCACCTATCGTCGGAAACATTTATCTGGGAAGAGTCTTAAGAGTTCTTCCGGGAATGCAGTCTGCTTTCATCGATATCGGTCAGGAGCGTGCGGCGTTTTTATACGTCGATGATGCTTACCTTCCGACTCTTGAAGAGCAGCGTGAGATGTTAAGCCGTATTGATACGACTGCTGATGCCGGAGCTAAACGTCTTGGTGAAGTCATTCCAGATGAATTCTCAACACTCACTGAAACAGTGGATATGAAATTCCGTCCGGATGTGAAGATCCAGGATTTCCTGAAAGAGGGTGATGAGATTGTTGTTCAGATCGCTAAAGAGCCGATCTCGACAAAAGGTCCTCGTGTTACAAGACACATCACACTCGCAGGCCGCCACATTGTTTATATGCCTTTTATCGAGCACACAGGTGTATCGAGAAGAATTGAATCAGAGGAAGAGAGAAAGCGTCTCAAAGACATTCTCGATTCTGTGAGACCGGAAGGTGTGGGCATCATCGCTCGTACCGTTGCTGAAGGTCAGAGCTACAAAGTTTTAAAGAACGATTACAATAATCTCGTGAAAATCTGGAAAGACGTTCAGAAGAAAATGGAGAAAGCAAAAGCTCCGGTTGAACTTCACCAGGATCTTTCATTCATCCAGCGTGCCCTTCGTGACATCATGGATGAGGATGTTGATAATCTCATCGCGGATTCAAAATCATCTGTTAAGCAGATTGAAAAATTCATCCAGCGTTTCATTCCTCACCATAAAGCGAAGATTAAGTTCTACGATGGTGAAACTCCGATTTTTGAACACTACGGAATCGATATCGAGATTGAGCGTGCTCTTTCAAATCAGGTTTTCCTTAAATCTGGTGGATCAATCAACATCGATCAGACCGAAGCTCTGGTTTCAATCGATGTGAACACAGGTAAGTTCGTAGGGAAGAAGACTCTCGAAGAAACGATCCTTAAAACAAATCTTGAAGCCGTTAAAGAGATTGCTTACCAGCTACGCGTGCGTAACTGCGGCGGTATCATCATTATCGACTTTATCGATATGGAAAAAGAAGATCACAGAAGCCAGGTGTATGGCGCTCTTCTTGAAGCTCTCAAGAAAGATCGCTCGAAGACAAACGTTCTTCCAATTTCAGGATTGGGTCTCGTAGAAATGACCCGTAAACGTACCCGCGATACACTTGTTCGCACAATGTGTGAGCCTTGTCCGTATTGTGAGGGTGTGGGGCGTGTGAAGTCAGTCGAGACAGTGAGCTTTGAAGTGATTCGTGAACTTCAGAAAGTGATTAAGAAAACAACGGCAACGAAGATCACGATCTTCGCTCACCCTGAGGTTTCTGCAAAACTTTCTTCTGAGGATTTCGGGATCATTGAAGTGCTGGAAGAGACTTATAACAAAACTCTTCTTGTTCGTGCTGATAACAACTATCACGCTGAACAGTACGAGATTTACGCACCAGACGCTTAGTAAGAGTGAACCTTAACGCCGGCAAACAGGGTGAAATTGTTTCGATCGATTTCATTTACGCCGGCGATTCCGCCACCGAAATAAACACCGAACTTTTGATGGGCCTTGTATTTGAATGTGACGTAGTAGTCACCTTCATCCTGACGGTATTGTCTGTTAGTCGTGAAGTTCTTCACGGCCTCAAAGTTTGTGGTCCACGCGCTATTTAAGTCGTATGAAATACCTGCGGTGAAAAGCACAAGATTCCTGTAATCAACGATCGAGAGTTTGTTGTTAGGAGAGTGGAAGTAGCCAAGTGAACCAAGAAGATGCCATTCACCAAACTTCATCTCTCCGACACCACTCAAAGATGCCCCAAGAGAATTATTCGTTGAGAAATTATCTGTGCGTCCAGTTGGAAGATAAATTTTGGGATTAAGTGAGAATGACTTCTCAGAATCTCTGTGAAGATTATAACGGGCCTTGAGAACTGTATCTCCCAGCGTGGAATACGTATCACTCAGGACTTCACTATGCTGAGCGCTGACGTCAATTCCGATAGCAAGCTCAGTGTTTACATAATAAGTGCCACCAATATTTAAAACATACTGGTGATTGATAATTTCGCTGTCGAGCTCTGAAACTTCCTTGTTACTGACGTAGAAAGGAGAATTGGTATAACCCAATCCGGAACTCAGGACAAATTTTGATTTGAATCGTTCAGAATAACTGTCGTCAATGATTGAGTAACGGTAGCTGTCGGAAAACCTGAAACTTTGAATGTTTAATGCCAATGCATTAAAGGATACGAGAACGAGGGCAATAAAAATCAGAAATTTCATTCGCAGCTACTGGTCGTTTTGGTTTTAATCGCAATTCTCGGCATCTTCAGCATTCTGGTATCATCCGAGAAGATTAAAGTAATTGTACCTTCTTTACGAAGTTTCTGCATTTCATTTTCAGACATTTCAAAGATGTCACTAAGTTCATATTGCGTATTGAGGTTCATGCAGCGGAATGGTCCGCATGCTCTTTCTCCGCTAGCAAATTGTTTTTCATATCTTTCAGAAACTGGTTTTGTATAAACATCCCAGAAATCCGGATTCTTTAACTGCTGCCAAGATGCGAGGCTGAATTCATGGCCGGAACACTTACGTACACCTTTTGATGAAAGGCACAGTGACTCAGTATCCTTATAATTATCACGAATGACTTTAAGGACTTTTACACCAAAGTTCATGTTAGTGATTGTTCCCTTCATCTCCGGAAGCTTGAAGGTAATGTAAACCATGCCGTCTGCTACAACATAATTATCAGTTTCCTTCACGTAGCCATTCACTTCAAGACCATAGAGGTATGAGAGTTTTGAAGTGGTCGCCGGATGAGTTTTAAGGTATGGGAAAATGACATCAGATGATGGATATGACTTTTCCGGAACCACGAGATATTCGTTCCATGTATCACAGGTGTTACTTTGAGAAATACCCTCTCCTGCAAGATTCAGGTGAACGGAATCACCTTCAACAGTCGTTAACTTTAATGAACCAACATCTTTGCGGGCCTCGTTTGGACTGTAAGAGACATCAATCAGGCATGTCCCAGGATAAATGATCGGACCGCAATGACTGAAGACTTTAAAGACTTCCTTGTTTGAGAGCAAAAGGTCTTTAAGATTGTAAATGGTTTCGCCTAGATTCTGGATCTCAACTTGTTTTGTGACAGTGAGACCAGTTTTCACTTTTCCGAAATCAATATTATTTGAGAACACTTCACTCGCAACAAGAGGGCCTTGTTTTTTCTTCGCGATTTTCTCGCCAATTAATGGGAAATTAATTTCAGTCTTATTGTAATGAACAACAAATGTATCCTGGTAAAGACCAATGCTTGAAGAATTGAAAGTCACTTCAATCATACATTCTTCGTCCGGAGTAAGTTCCTTCGAACAATCACCGCCAGAAATCTTGATCTCTTTTCCGGATAACAGCTCAGGCTGAAACGCTACATCCTTCGTACCAATATTCTGGATGACAAGATTGCTTTTTGCAGGATCATTGATAAAACTTTTACCGAAATCAAGAAGCTTGTCGCTATTGAGGGCCCTTACTGAAAGTTGAATTTTTCCATCATCAATATCAGGCTTCGTGATAGTCGTTCTTTCTCCACGAAGTGAGTAACTGATGGAGCGGCTGTCTTTTGAATTCTGGGCCGAGACATATTTGATTGTCAGGTTGTCCGCGTAGAAACCGGGAACATCCGAAAAGAACTCAATATCAAGTTTACACGTTTCTTTTGCGGAGAGATCGGACTTACACGTTCCACGTTCACCAGGAAATTGTGAGCCTTTAAAACGGAAGTTTGAGCCTTTCTCAAAGTAGAGCTCCATATGCCAGTCTTTATCTGTATCGAGATTTAAAAGGTCCATTGTCTTAGCGAGACTAGGAGCTTCAGTGACATAAGAGAGACCATTGTCAGTTTTAATCCCAAGTGCCGTCAGAACATCTGGTTCTGCGATAATAGGAACATTCTTAGATCCGAGTTTGTCGATCTTCTCAAGATGTGGATTTCCACAGGCCACGGCCAGGATGAATAGAGGGAGCAAGACTAATTTCATACCTTGTCTCTATCAAAACAGAGGCCAACTCTGTGGTTGGCCTCGGCGTATTTCGGGTCGTTTTTTGTCTATTTTTTTGACAGGTGTTTAGTCTATGAGGCTATTGATCATGCCTCTGATAACTTCTTTTCTATCGTCAGTTTTCTGCTTTTCTTCTTCTGAAAGTTTCTTCTCGTTAAAGTCGATATTTTTCAGCGCAGATTTAAGCGTTTTTTCTAGTTTCTTTTCAACACCAATTTCTTGAAGGAAGTTCTTCGACTTCAGGGCCCCATCCAGGTATTTTTCGGTGTAGTTCTTTGTCGTATCATTTGAGAGATCGTAAACTTCCGGAAGGTCAATTGAGCCTAGAGCGCCACCAGTTACTTTAAAGAGGAGAGCCTTTGCCTTCTGTCCAAGAGTCATATCTCTCTTATCAGTTAGGTTTTTAAGAGCAAGAGCAGAAAGGATATCCACACGTGCTTTAATAAGTTCGATCATGATTTCGCGGTTAATGCCGTTAACCAGGATTTCTTCATGCTCTTTAAGAGGTTTATTTTTGTAATCTTTGAGAAGTGCTTTCTTCATCAGGTCATACATTGAAGTCGCCTGGAAGTTTTTGTTTTTTGCGACATCATCCTGGAACGTGTGATTCATATGAAGGGCAGCTGCCAGAGCATAGAACGACATTTCCATTTCATCACTCTTCGTAGGACTCATTTTCTTCAGGTTAATCTTCTCATAAAGATCACACATACGACGTGTGAATTCATTGGCAGCATCAAGGTAGAGGACGTCAAGGGCGTCTCTGTTGTCAAATGTATCATTGTCATTCCAAAGCTGGAACTCCATTGATTTGAAGTAAACGCCTGCAGAAGTGATTCTTGTCCCCATATCTGCATCTTTTTTCATGAGAATTTCAAATTTTTCATCACGTGTATCTTCAGCTTCTTTAGAACGAATCTGCTGATACATAATAGTCGTTGTTTCTTTCAGGTCATCTGTCACGGCCGACACTCTTTCTGTCGATTTCTCCATGTTCTCCGTTCTCTTATCGAGCTCTTTAACCTTAGAGCAGGCCGATGTGAGAAGTAGACAAGTTAATACGACTGATGACGTTTTCATAAAACGACTCCCTTAATT
>JBEIQF010000437.1:0-2561 GCA_040376635.1 Halobacteriovoraceae bacterium | reverse complement strand
CAAGCTAAGAAAATGTCTGAAGAGCTTGAATGGATCCGCATGGGTGCAAAAGCTCGTCAGGCGAAATCAAAAGCTCGTATTCAGAACTACGAGAAGATGCTTGCTGAATCGAAAACAGAAGCTCGTAACGAAACGAATGATCTCTTCATTCCAACTGGACCTCGTCTTGGTGACCTCGTTATCGAAGCTGATGGTATTGCGAAAGGGTTTGGCGACAGACTTCTTTATGAAAACGTTTCATTCAAACTTCCACCGGGTGGTATCGTAGGGATCATCGGTCCAAACGGTGCTGGTAAAACAACACTCTTCAAGATGATCACTGATCAGCTTAAACCTGATGCTGGTACATTTAAAGTTGGTTCAACTGTTAAGCTTGCTTATATCGACCAGTCTCGTGAGATGAATCCAGACGCAACAATTCTTCATGAAATTGCCGGTGATCTTGATCTCATCAAGATTGGTAACAAAGAAGTCAATTCACGTGCGTATGTTTCTAAATTCAACTTCTCTGGTGAAGACCAAGGGAAACGCATTAAAGAACTTTCTGGCGGTGAAAAGAACCGTGTTCACTTGGCGAAAATGCTTAAGGAAGAGGGTAACGTTCTTCTTCTGGATGAGCCTACCAACGATCTTGACGTGAATACACTTCAGGCGCTTGAAAGAGCTCTCCTGGACTTCGCAGGTTGTGCCGTAGTTATTTCCCACGACCGTTATTTCTTAGATAGAATTTGTACGCACATCATGGCGTTTGAAGGTGATTCTAAAGTGACTTGGTTTGAAGGTAACTTCGAAGACTATCACGAAGATCTTCGTCGTCGTATCGGTGATAAGGCAGATGTGCCGTCTCGTGTGACTTACAAAAAACTTACTCGTTAAAAAAATATGGGCCCGAAGAGGGCCCTTTTTTTTATTAATCCAGATAACCTTGAGCTAAATATTTCTTCGCGAGTTCGCCGACAATTGAGCCGACTTTGTAAGGAACAGAATCCGCATCAGCAGCACTGTCATGGTAAAAACCAGTAAGGTGAATCCATTCGTGAGTTACGTTACTTGCCATCGCTGCGACATCCATCTTTCTATAATGCTGGCCATTCACTTCAATCCACTTGCTCTTGCCAGGATAGGTACGACCAATAACTTTTGATGAATACCACGGAGAGTAACGGGAGATATCCACGTTCATTTCACCTTCTGTTGTAGCACCATCAAGAAGTTCTCTACCTTGCATCAGGAAGTCATAAATTTGTTCATTCGTTAGATTGTTATTAGACGTATATCCGCCTTTAGAACCAGAACCCTTGAATGCGATAACACGATTTTTAAATTCAACAGAGTTCACAACTGCTTCAATCACCGGAAAGGCCTTGAGGAGTTTTTCTTTTTCAGATGGGTAGCTATCAAATCCCTTGATCTGGCCGGGAACAATTTTTAGGAAGTTGCCGTTAACAACGTCAGCGCTTTTAAAAAGGAGCGGCTGAGGAAGAGGCATTTTATCTGAGGTAGTTGTATGTGCTGAAGCTACAGATGTGACTAATAGTGAGAGAGCGATAAGAATCGTTTTTTTCATTTTTCCGTCCTGGAAATAAGTCTTTGGTTAGAAGACTTATCGGAACGGAAACCACTTCATTTACGCGAGGGTTGCGTCAGGCAAAAAATGCCGCTTCTTCACCCACAATCTTCTCAAAAAAGGGCACTCCTTTGTCGCAACCCAGGATTTTGATCACTTCTTTGACTTTCTTTTTCTCCATAAACACGACGTATTCCTGGTTTCGACAGATCAGCTCCATGACTTTCTCAAAGCTCAATGAGGCTTCACCTGAATAGAGTGAGAAGAGCAGAGCCACTCTGTGAAGAGCGTCCACTGCACTTGAGGCATGGATCGTTCCCATGAGTCCCTTATGGCCAGTGTTCATGGCCATAAGGAAAGGAACGACTTCATGAGACCTCATCTCACCAAGGATAATGCGATCAGGACTTAATCTCAGAGAGTAGGAAAGGTATGCCTTCAAACTGGTTGCCGCCGAATCACCAGCGAGAAATCGCGTTTGGTGCGGATGAGGAAATTGAATTTCATAAGTATCTTCGAGAACAACTAAATGCTCATGCTGATCTACAAGGCTCAGTAGACTCGTCATGATAGACGTTTTTCCCGATCCCGTTGAACCAGCGATGAGCACGTTTTTCTTCTCACGAACAAGTGTCTGCAAGATATCAGTGTCACCAAAGCTCGAAAGTGAGTGGGGCTTTTGCGATAAACATCTCAAGACAAGTTTAGAAACTCCGTTTGGTGACGTTGAAGAATGAACTAAACTCAATCTGTAATTACGGTTGAAGAGTACTCCGTAAAAGCTTGCAAATGGCTGCTGCACGTTCCAGTTCTGCTTAAAATGAATCGAGAGAATCTCGAGCCAAAGCTGCCAGTCATCTTTATTTAAGGGAACGGTGAATGAAACTTTCTCACCATGATAATTCAGGATTTGCGAGTTTTCAGGTGAATGAAAGAAGAACTCAGTAGCATCCTTATTCAGAATATCTTCCAGAAAATTCCATGACGTGAGTTT
>JBEIQF010000065.1:0-12537 GCA_040376635.1 Halobacteriovoraceae bacterium | reverse complement strand
TCTCAAGAGCCCAAGTTTTGCAGATGTATTCAGTTCAATCCCGCCACCCCAATAGAGGCGTGAGTTCGAATCAATTTCTTTTCGGGGATATGTTGTGCGAGTAAAAGAGCTTCCTGCCTCGAGCACCAGAACTTTCAGTCCGTTTTCGGCCAGATCTTGCGCCATAAATGAGCCGCTGACCCCAGCACCGATGACAATCACATCATAAGAATTTTGCATGTAATAAATGTTACAGAAATATGAGTGCTTTATCTCCGAAAGTTTTTGAAAAATCATTAACCCGCTGCATAAACTGTGCTAACTAGGGACCTGCCTTACGTTTATAAGTCGGTTTTGTGATGGATTTGATTAATCAAAGAGGGGGGCTTTTGAGATGATTACTCGCTAAAAAGCGGTTTCATAAAAGCTTGAGTCGAAAAGTAGTGATACCGATCGGAACCTGCCACTTTTACATGGCAGGATCCAAGGTTTTTAATTCATGTACCGACGCCTGGCTAAATTGCGCCACATCTTTGTCATATTCTTTTAAAACTCGCAGCTAAAGGTGTTCTTACCTTCAACTCTACCAAAGTCATTGAAGATTATTTCTTTACCAGAGACTGAAATAATCTCGTGAGCAGCATTTGTTTTCAGTTTAGAATTCATACTTTTGTATCCCGGATTCAAATAGTCATAGGTAATCCTACTGTCTTTAACTTTCTGAATAAGTTCCGTTGCATATTTATGAGACGCTTTGGTGTTGATGTTATTAAAGTTCCCAGAAAAATCTTTACGAGCAATATTTCCTCTCCAGAAATCACCCTTGATTTTGATCTCAAGCATGATCACGAGTCCGTTTCCATCATGAGAAGGTTTCTCTGTTAGCGTCCCAATTCCTTTGTGTTTCTTATTGATCAAACAATTTTCAGCATTGGCAAAAGTTGGTACAACGAGGGAGAGCAAAGAGAGAATAAAAAAAAGTTTCATGTTATTTCCTTGTTGATGAATAAGTATGGAAATTATCACCTTATAGAGCTCGCCCCGAAAGCTGTAGTGAATGTTTTTCATGTGCATTAGAAGGATTGTATAAAAAATAGACATATATATCGCTGAAGGTACCATTTAATTGTCGGAGAAAATTGTTCTATAAAAGATACAATCTAAGCCTGCTGGCGGAGAGAAGTCTTATACTACCCATATGAAATACATAATTCTGACTTTGAGTTTTCTCTTCTCTATACCTCTGTTTGCATGCGCGGATCTTAAAAACAAACCGTCGTATTTTTCACAGAAAAATATTGAGTGCGGAAAACTTGTTCATAAAATTGTTGAACCCACCCTTACGATTAAAGGCAGAAAATTACCGCTAGGACTTGATCTAGGTGATATGTGGGGCGAATGTCCTGATCCTAGAGTTAGCTGTTACAGGCCTTACTTGAATATTAAGCGTCAGGGAAATGCGATTTGTAAGGCTTACGGAATGGGAAGTTATGCCAAGTCCACAAGCTGGAGTCCATTAATCCGCTCTATGCCGGATGAATTGGGAAGGCTTAAACGAATCAATCCTACCACTTTTGCTCCGGCGTACGTTAGTGTGAACCATAGTCGGAGTGAGTATTCTTACGTTCGATCAATTTGGTGTTACCCTAATTATAAAAAACGCTGATTATTGGGTGACGTTCACGATTACTTTGCGGGTTTCCGAAGAGTGTCGCATGTCTTTTTTTGACGGGATTCGCTTCTTTCAACACTAGTTTCAGTACAGTTTCGAAATTCCGATTATGTTCGAAGGATGACTTTACAAAAGTCTTCTAGAAGAGTTGAAATCGGAGCTGACTCGATGAAATCTTTTGGAATTAGTACAATGAATTCTACGGAAGATAGATAAAAATAAAAAAGTCAGAGGCGTGAGACTCACGTTTTTTTAAAAACTCACAATACTTTTGTAAATTCTGGTTCGCAGAGCTTCAAAATTGGTGCCCAGGACTGGACTTGAACCAGCATGCCTCGCAGCGCTACCACCTCAAGGTAGTGTGTCTGCCATTCCACCACCTGGGCACGGAATATGGAAAAAGCGAGCCTTTAATTTATTGGAATAACGCTTTGTTTGTCCAGAAGATTTCTTGAAAAAATACTTCGCTGACAAAGTGAAAGCTTCTTTCTAGCATGGAATGTACTTACCAAAGGAACAATGCATGAAAATGTTAATGCTTCTCCTCTCGATAGCTACTTTTCAGACTGCATTTGCAGAAGAATACTTTTGCACGAAATGGACTAAACAATCTGGTTTGAGTTGCGTGTTTGGCGGCCGTTCAGCAAATGTATGGGCCCGTCAGTGTGAAAACCCATGCAGTTGGAACAATCACGACCCTAATTGCGATATTGACCGCCTTTGCCACAATGAAAATCCAAATGAATTTCAAAGCACATGTTCTGAATGGGTCGCTGAAAGAGGTGTGAGCTGCAGTAATCCTAATACTTCCCGTTGGGAACAGAAATGGGTGCGTGCCTGCCAGAAAGGTTTGGTTACGATCTGGTGTTCAGATGAAGATCCAAATCAATGAATATAATTCTGCTTATGCAGAGATTGAAGTGTAATGAAAATATCTGATCTCGCAAAAAAGATTAATCGCAAGGGTGATCTTTTTATTAAAAAAAATGGAACAAAAGAATTCCATAAATACGCCACTGATCTTCTCGTGAGTTCTGGTCTTGAGAAGACATTCAACTTTCAGGATATCGTAAATTCAGCTTTTGAATCCACGACATCATTAAAACAAAATTTTAAGCAACTCGAATTCAGTGATCTCCCATTGACCCTATCAAGAGGCGAGCATTGTTTTATTGATGTCTACTTCTGGAGACGTCGTCCGACGGTGATTCACAATCATCATTTCTCAGGCGCTTTTATGTGTCTTGAGGGGAATAATGTTGATCTTGAATTTGATTTCAAGAAAACCAAGAAAATTGGGAAGTATCACGATATGGGTGAGCTCGTTCTGCGTAAAACTCAGAACCTAAAGGCCGGGGATGTAGCGACAATCGCTCCTCTGGATAAGTTCATTCACCAGAATCATCATCAGGCAGAACTTACAGTGAACCTCTGTTTTCGTACTCCTGAGATTGCGACAAAAAATCTCTCTAACTATCTCTTCACTGGTTTGCGTTTTGAGAAAAATCCGGTCCTCCTCGGCAGAGTGAGCCGCCTTCGCCGTTTCATTGATCTTGGACAATTTAAGTTCAAGGACATTAATGTAACGAGTGATGATGCTGTTAATTTCCTGATTCAAAATCACAGAACAAATTCCATGAATCCACGTCTCATGAAAGTCATGAAGACACTTGATACAAGACTGCAGGATGAATATAACCTCAATGTTCCATTGATGATGGATAATCATGAGGCGCATTTTGAGAAAATAGAAAATGAATACGAATAAGAAAGATCCACTCCACGGTAAAACACTTGAAGCGATTCTCAATGAACTGGTAGATTTCTACGGTTGGGAACAAATGGGAATTATGGTCCCGATCAATTGTTTTATTTCGGATCCATCAATCAAATCGAGTCTTAAATTTTTGAGGAAAACTGAGTGGGCAAGAAAGAAGGTAGAGAATCTCTACCTTCATATGCTGGAGTCTATTTAGTCTTAGCTTTAACTTTGAAAACGAGAGGGTTAGCTTTCTTCTTAGCAAGGTTACGAGCTTTCTTCGCAAGTTGAATTTCTTTGAATTCAAGATCCTTGTTTGCAGCTTTCTTAACTTGCTTCGCTTTCTTTTCAATTTTCGCTGGATAGAAGCGACGAGGTTCAGCACCTTCTTTAAGAGGTGTGGCCCAGTTAGCTTTCACTGTTCTGCCATCAACAACTGTAGCATTCAATGCTTCAATCGCTTTCTTAGCTTCAAGCGGCGTTCCCATTTCCACAAAGGCCATTCCGCGAGACTGATTCGTCGTCGGTTCAACAATGATTTTAATATCTTTGATGATCCCGAACTTAGAGAACATGCTCTTAAGGCCGTTACGGTCTCTCTCGTAGCTTAGGTTACTAATGTATACTGTGCTGTTCGTTTTAGTGTTGTTCATGGCCATTATTTAGCAAGGCATTATAAGTCTGTAAACCTATTGCGATGACTTTTTATAGGGAGTGTGATTATTACCCGTTATGATTCGTTTTATCTTTGCCATTCTCTTCGCACTTTTAGCAGCTTATGACCTTGCCCTGGCGGCATCGTTTGACCTACGTGGTTCATGGATTCGTTCCAATGCCCAGGAAGGGGAGAAGGCCATCCAGTTCATTCAGATCGCTGATACCTACCGTGCTCACTCGCAGGAGCGCTTTGTTTTTGAGAACGGTAGACTCTCACACACGATCGACCAGTCGGTTAAAATCCAGAATTCAGAAGGAACTGAGCTAAGAGGCACAGTTGATTTCTACGATTCTCGTGGTTGCTCATTCAAGAACCTCAATGTCCTCATTGATATCCAAAACGAACAGACGATCAACGTCCTTATGACTGTTCCACGCTATAAATTCCTCACGTATACACGCACTCCGGATAACCGCTGGGAGCGCCCGACGGTGATTCGCACGGAATGCCGTGTCCTTGAATACGTTGAAGTGGCAGTCCAGCTTTACCGCCAGTAAAAATCCCTCTTAATGATTGTTAGAGTTAAGTAAAGATTTCAGTCTCTACTTCACGAACCTGTGCCTTCTCTCTAATATCCGGCCACCTAAACATTTAACGGGGAAACTTAATGAAAGCACTTCTTGCACTTGTCCTATTCACTTGTGGCGTAGCTCAGGCAAAATCAATTCCTTCAATCGAACACTGTCAGGTCGATGAACGTTCAACGATCTTTACGGGTAATTACACTGTTGAAAATACCCGCATCACTGGTAAAGCAGCAGTGAGACTTTCTCAAACTCTTAAAGCTAAAAAAGCATCTGTTACAAACACTTCAGATGTTCTTGGTGTAAACCGTTTTCAAACGATTGAACTTCAGACTGTTCTTGATACGAACGGCACAGAAGCAGATTCTTGCGAAGGTGTTTATTCAGCGATCAAGGCCAACGTTTGTACGGTTGATGCTTCGGTAGCAGTTTGTGAGACGATCTGTAAGATCGTTTGGAATGGCGTAGACTGCCGTTAATCAAAGACAAAATCCAAGCTGGCCGGAACTGAAAACCGGCCGCTTGGCCCGCGCTTTCACCCAATCTAAAAATGGTGGAGCAGGGGCCCTCCACTTTTCCCACTGAAATCTCAAATTTACATATTCTTTCACGAGCTCAAGAAAATCTTCATCTTCACCAAATGGCATTGTGAGAAGATTCATCATGCACTCATCTTGCAAATAAAGTTTAACGTTGCGATCTCCGACCTGAACCGGACGGATTGCGAAAGAAAGTCCCTTCGCCATCTCATCAAAAGGATCATGCTTGGGGGCATTCCCTTGGGTGAAATAGGAATGAAGCTTGAAATCGTGAGGTCTGAATTCGATCGATTGATTTGATCTCTGAAGCCAACGGTAAAATGATCTGCCTTCTCCAAGGTCGCGATCAATCCACGAACCTTCGCAATACCATTCAACAAAAAGATCCCGGAAAAATTTCTTCTCCTGAGTTTTATGTTTTAAGAGAGCGAGTGTTATCTTGTCTGTGAAATGAGGCGTTTTCAATTTACCGTTAATTCGGACAGGAGAGAATGTAAAGAGGGGTGAAGGACGGCAGGGCCTATCAGGATCGAAATCCCCGTATGACCACTTTAACTTTCCATAGCTAAGCGTATTCTTCATAAAAACACATACGACTTTATTCCTAAAAAAATTTAATCGAGGGGGGTCTTTCCACAATTATTCAAGGTTTAGCTCATATGATCTGGGAGTACACGGAGGTACAATCATGCTTACTCGTCTGTTTCTTGGTCTGATTCTTGGGCTTTCGCTTTATTCATGCAACCATAAACCAGATGCTATATCAGGGCAGGTCGTGAGTGTTGTGAATGATGAGAAACTTTCACGGGCCATTGTGACTGTGATGAAAGGCGATAAGGTCGTCGCGAAAACAGTGACAGACGAAAATGGTTATTTTGAAGTACCAAGTTTGCCAACTGGAACTTATGACGTCATTGCAGAAAAAAGAGGATTTGGATTCATGAAAATTGATTCCATGATTCTTAGAAAAGGCAATGTTGTGACAACGCACTTTATGCTGATCCCCGTTTCATAAAATCCGATAATACTCCTTCCCTCATGATACCGGGAAGAATGTCACTCCGATAACACTCCATTAGAGTCTTCAGTGATGAAGACTCTTTTTTTTCTCTTCACATTTATGGTTGTCTCATGCAGTGATGACACTGGGTATAGTCTTACAAATAATCCCACTAATGAAGAAGAGCCGCGTGTTCCCATCGTCACTTTTTCAACAAGGCTCACAAACAATCTTCTTATCTCTGGCGTTCGATGCAACGGCGGTGAACAGACAGATGTTCAGGGACAGACTTTCACCTGTCTCTCCGGAGATTATCTCGTGACCGTTGATAATATCAACACCTGTACTCCTGAAGGATGCACGGAAGTTCAGGTCGTACCAGTGATCGCGGCACTTCTCGGAACTGGCGGAGATGCAACCACTGCCTTTTACGATATCAGGCCATCAATACCTGTCACTTCTTTGCAGGCCGCCATTCTTGAAGATGTTCAGGTGCGGTCGCGAAATAATGAGCACATCGTTCTATTTAAATAAACGTTCTGAATTTTTCCTTAAGTCGCTCAGTATCAAGATATCAATCATGATAAAGCCAATGTTGATTCAAAGACTCTGAACTAAACCTAAGGAGCTTATTCATGAAATCATTCCTGGCACTTTGTTTTTTTCTCATGACTCTTCCAGCATTCGCCGTTACCTGGACGTATCAGGTCAACGTAAACAATGCACCCGGGAGTGTGAAACAAATCGATAAAGACAAATCCAGCTTTGATGCGGGCCCTTACTATTGCGAAGTGACTCCAGTGACTGTGAATAACAATACTGAGTTTCGTTCACTCGTTTGTTCAGTAGGGACAGGAACAGTGAGCACAGGTGGTCTTTGTACAAGAAAAGGCACGAAGGTTGCTTCAGTCCAGTACGCAATCCTGAATCTCAATGGTCCAAAGAATCTTGTGAATATTGTTGTGGCCTGCAAGTTCGATTAATCGGCCGCTACACTTTCCGAAAATGTCATGAATTGTAAGAGGAAAGACGAGAGAGGGCAGGCTACCATTTTTCTATGAAAAAATTAGCTCTGCTTTCTCTCATTTGCTCTTCTGTCTATGCTGATCAGATCACTGTTTCAGGGATCTCTTCCGGCGCTTATATGGCCCAGCAGTTTCATACAGCTTATTCATCTCAGGTGAATGGAGTTGGTATCGTTGCCGGCGGTCCTTACTTCTGTGCGAAGGGAAAAGTCATCGATGCCCTGAACCGCTGTATGAAGACAGCGTTGGGTGTTCCGTCTTCAAAAGATTCAATTGCTGAAGCTTCGAAACTTTCAGGGCGTGAGATTGATCCGGTTTCAAATATCAAAAATTCTAAAGTCTATGCCATCTCTGGAACAAAGGACGATACCGTTCTTCAGAAAGTTTCAGACATCACGATTGATACTTATAAAGCTTGGGGTGTATCACCTTCCAATATCCTTTATGAAAATATACTAGCTGTAGGTCACGCGTTTCCAACGGATAACTTCGGGAATAACTGTTCAGCAGCGAGCCAGTCTCCTTACATCTCAAATTGCGGAAGGGATATTGCCGGCGAAATGCTTGCACATCTTTTAGGCGGACTCTTACCAAAAAAATCAGCTCGCGCAGATCGCTTCTTTAAGTTTGAACAACTTCAAAGAATTGATGGCGTGGATTTCGACAAACTCTCGATGCATAGGAATGCTTACGCGTATATTCCGACAGGGTGTGATTTTCCTTCCATGAAAGATTGTCGCATCCATGTTGCTTTCCATGGTTGTAAGCAGACGCTTGATGATATCCAGACAACGTTTGTGACGAAGGCCGGCTACAATACTTGGGCAGAGTCGAATAAGATCGTTGTGATCTATCCTCAGGCGGTTAAGAACCTACTGGTGAATAATCCGAATGGGTGTTGGGACTGGTGGGGTTACACCGGATCTAATTATCATACAAAAGAGGGATTACAGATGAAGCAGGTAGCGAGAGTGGTTGAAGCTCTCCGCGAAGGAAAGCTTCAACTGGAATCAGCAAATCTTAAAGATTAATAATACATTCAACTCTTGATTCTTCTGAATCGCGGCCATCAACGACCACATCAGCAACCACTACGTATTGAGTGTTTGTGCTAACTGCGATTGTGCGGAAAACATTTTCTTTCGAACCATTGAGCGTAGTTGTGAATGTTGAAGCAAGGAATGAACGCTGACCTGGTTTCCAGCGATAAGTAGCACCACTGTAAACTTCACTTCTTTTTGTAAGACCATTAGCAGATGCAACAATAGCTACTTTGCTTGAAAGGTCACGGATTGCAACTGAACAATCGTCACCTTGTGGAGTGATCCCTGTATACTCACCAGCACGAACAGTTGAAAGAAGTGCAACTGTCGCATCAAGTTCCTGAGCGAAAGCTGAAGTACATACCAACATCAAAGCTGCGATCAAAGTTTTCATAATGACTCCTGATAAGAATATGGCGAATTTATACCGCCATCCACATACAGGGTAAAGATCTTATGAAATTCTTCCTGTGTCAGGATTCTGTTAAGTTAGCGCTGGATGAAAATCTGGGTCCAGTAATATGTACCACTTGAGCTTTTTGCATAGGCAAAACCTGTATAGGACGCTTTACTGGATTCGATGTTCGCTCTGTGGCCGGAGGAATTCATCCAGGACGTAAATGCTGCCTGAGGAGTTTTTTGTCCCATGGCCACATTCTCTGCGCACCAGTTTCCGCCTCCTAAAACGGTATATCCAGCGCTACATCGACTTGAAAAACCTGAGTGTCCGAAGGCCGTTGTTCCACTCGCCATATTCTGACTGTGCTTAAGGACGATGTCATTCAATCCATCATCGATGATCAAGGCCCTTAACCCGATACTTGAGCGATGATTGTTGACCAAATCCATGAACTCATTTGTCCACGCATCCGTCGTGTTGGTGGGAGTAGACGGCGTGGTTGGGGAATTGGTCCCTGGAATTGTGGAATCCGATGGAGTCGATGACTCGGTGGAGGATTCAGTACCATCTGTTGAAGGGTCCTGCTTTTCGCAACTAAGAGTGAACAATAAGAGAAGGATGAGGAGTTTTTTCATAGACCTCAGTATGCGCAAAACTTTTTTTGTCCGAAAGAAGGTAAAAAATCACCGAAAACCGGTTCCATACTTTTTTAAGAATGAGGTATAGTTTTTAAAAAAAGGACACCCATTATGCGCGAATTTTATCCTGAAATTGAGGCCTATCAGTCAGCTCATCTCAAAGTGAGTGATCTGCATTCCATTTATTATGAACAAGCAGGTAATCCTAATGGAAAACCAGTTGTCTTCGTTCATGGCGGACCAGGCGGTGGTGTTGATCCATCAATGAGAAGATTTTTTGATCCGAAAAAATGGCGTGTCATTCTTTTTGATCAGCGTGGTTGTGGAAAATCTCTTCCGTTTTCAGAGCTAAAAGACAATACGACATGGGATCTTGTTGATGACATGGAAAAACTTCGTAAAGAACTGAAGATTGAGAAATGGACAGTCTTCGGTGGATCATGGGGATCAACTCTGGCGTTGTCTTACGCAATCATGCATCCAGAAAAAGTAAAAGAACTCATCCTGCGTGGGATTTTTCTTCTTCGTAAAAAAGAGATTGATTGGTTTTACCAGGAAGGCGCAAGTTACATTTTTCCAGATGCCTGGGATAAATATCTCGCCCCAATACCTCTTGATGAACGCAATGATCTGGTGAGAGCTTTTTATAAGCGGTTAACTTCTCCTGATAAGAACACGCGCTCAGAAGCTGCTAAAGCATGGTCCGTTTGGGAAGGTTCAACTTCTAAACTTTTCCTGGATCCTACATTCGTTGAACGTTTCGGCGGTGATGAATTCGCTGATGCATTCGCGCGAATTGAATGTCACTATTTCATTAATAAAGGTTTCTTCAAGGAAGACGGGTGGATTCTGAATAACGTCGATAAAATCCGTCACATCCCGGCCTGGATTGTTCAAGGCCGCTACGATGTCGTTTGCCCGGCCGTCTCTGCTCATGAGCTCCATAAAGCATGGCCTGAATCAAAACTTCATATCATCCCGGATGCGGGACACTCTGCGAGTGAGCCTGGAATCAAATCCAAGCTGATTGAAGCTACTGATTTCTTTGCCACTCAACAGTAACGAGTATAAAAGTCGGTCTTCTTAAGATTGAAGACCGACCACTTTTTCCCCTCATACCCTGATTTTCCTCTCCGGTTTACAATAGTTGTGACTGGAGAAACTCATGAAAAAATTTATCGTTTTGTCTCTCATCCTACTTACTGCATGTACCAAGAACGAAAAGGTCAATCGCAGACAAGCATCGATTCAATTACCACCACCTGAGCAAGGTGAGGTCTGGGATGCAAGAGCAGAAGCAGATGCAGATAAGATTCTCGATGCAACGATGGAACTTCTCATGAAAGCTTCAGCAAAAGATGAATTTGTCAGACGTGATGCTCATCCAAAAGCTCATGGTTGTGTGAAAGCAAATTTCAATATCGATATCACGAATCTTCCGGTTGCAAATAGACAAGGCCTTTTCGCCAAAAATAAAAAATACGATGCCTGGATCAGATTCTCGAATGGGTCCGGTGATGGAGCTCATAAACCGGATCTTGAAAAAGATGTTCGTGGTATGGCGATTAAACTGATGAACGTGGAAGGAACTCCTACTGGTGTTCACGATCTTCTTCTGGCAAACAATGTGAATTTTTTCTCTGCTGACGGTTCTGATTATATGGATCTCGTGACGACACTTTCTCGCGGATCAAATCTGGGTCTTGCGCGATTTGCGATTATGCATCCACTGAGTGCTAAACGTATTCTTGAAGCAAGAGTTCAGATTGGGAACGTCTTGAAGCAAGATTATCATTCATCAGTTCCATTCAAGCTTGGCAAAAATCACGTTCGTTACCGTGCAGTTCCTTGTACGCCTGAGCGTGAGAGCGTTCCACCTGATGCAGCTCCGACTCATTACTTAAGAGAGCGTTTGATCTCTAGTCTTGCTCAGAAAGATTTCTGTTTTGATTTTTATGTTCAGCCGAATATGAACACTGCAGTTCAGAAAATTGAAGATCCAAGAATTAATTGGGACGATACAACGTCTAAACCAATCAAGGTCGCACGAATCACAATTCCCAAACAAACCGGTATTGATAATCCAAGACAAGTTAACCTTTGCGAGAACATGAACTTCACGCCATGGCATGCACCAGCTGCAAACCGTCCGATGGGACAGATCAACCGCATCCGCGCTCTCGTTTATGAAGAGATCTCACGTTACCGTCACGGTAAGAATCGCACGCCGATTGCTGAACCTGTGAATCATGAGCCATGCTCTAATAAAACCGCTTCATTATGTGATGATCCCCGATGAAACCAGTGTCGTAATGACACCAGAAACTATGTAAACTTTTCGCACCTTGCGCAGAATCAAGTGCATGCAATCCTGACCAAAATACTTGGCCCGCTATTTGCTGTGACGTCATCATTCGCCATTATCTAAGGAGATGATATGTTGCAGAAAATTTTTGTTCTGGTGCTTATGTCTGTGTTCTTTGTTGCTTGTGGTCACAAAAAAGATGCTCAATCTTTCGAGAAAGCTCTCGAGTCTCAAACTGGTCAAAAGCATTCAATCGCTAAACTCGATACTGAGAAAGGCGAGTATGTTGTTTATAAAAACGAAGTCACTGGTGAGTTCGTAGCTTACAACATGTCTAAGTGGGACCGTAAAAACATGAACTCTCTTGAGCAGTACATGGCAAACGGTGCTGTTGAGGGCGTAGATATCGTAAAGAACCTTGCTAAGAACACTGAATGGATCGATTCAGGATACTGGGAATCTGTTTATGAAACATGGACAGAAACTTATGAATACTATGATGAAGACTGTGAGTGTTACCAGACTGAAACTGAGTATCACTCTGTATACGTAGGTGAGAGATATGTTGATACATCTCACTGGTACACATTCTACACAGGTGGTGGTTTCCGTTTCGACAACACATCATCTCAGTCTAAAGACCTTGATACTATCGCTGCTCTTAAAGAAGAAGTTGCTGAACAGTACATGGCCTACAAACTTAAATCAGAATTCTCTCTCTCTTCAAACAGAGCAGAGGAACTTGCTAAACTTGCTAACCGTTACCAGAAGCTTGAAAACTCTCGCGAGTTAACTTCTTCTGAGAAAGATAAGTTTGCAATGGAAGCTCTTGGTGTGAGCATGAATCAGGTTGAAGCTGCTATGAAACAAAAAGCTGAAGGTAATGAATCTCATTACGAAGAGCTTCTTGCTACAGCTGCTAAGACTAACAACAC
>JBEIQF010000510.1:0-1435 GCA_040376635.1 Halobacteriovoraceae bacterium | reverse complement strand
GGTGGATTCGCAGGACTTACTACAGCTGTCGTACTAACTGTGATCTCTCCATCAGTTTGGGAAGCAACTTTAGGTAATCCAGCAGGCTCAGCACCTTTTCCTTATACATCACCTGCGATATTCTCCATGCCGATCGCATTCATTACGATCTACATTGTTTCTATTTTAGATAAGAGTGAACAGGCGAAGATAGATCGTGAAGGATACCTTGCTCAGTCAATCAGATCTGAGACAGGCATTGGTGCTGATGGTGTTTCCGGTCACTGATTTTTAAGAACAACCGACAATCGGATGACCGGCAGCGATTTCTGAATCACATTGAACGGGAAAGTACTCGTTATCGAGTTCAATGTCTTCTTTTGGTCTGTCATCATGAACCAGACTGTCGAAGAATCCAAAGAGATATTTCATACAACCTCCATTCAATTATTATAGAATGTCGTCATGAGTACGTTCAAAGATTTGTTCTCAATTCAAGCCAAAGACTACGCGAAATACCGTCCCACTTACCCACCAGAATTGTTTCGCTACCTCAATACTTTATCGAAACAAAAAAATAAGGTTTGGGATGTTGGCACTGGCAACGGACAAGCAGCGATTGAACTAGCAAAGTATTTTGATTCAGTCTTCGCGACAGACCCCTCCGAAAAACAAATCGCTGAGGCGGTGAAAGCTCCGAACATCACTTATAAAGTTGAGGCTGCGGAATCACCATCTGTAGAAAGTGTAGATCTCATCACAGTGGCACAGGCCTTTCATTGGTTTAAGCATGATGAGTTTGCTCTTGCCTGCAAGAGAGTGGCAAATCCAGGATCACATCTTGTGGTCTGGAGTTATGCTGTATGTTCTATCACTCCTGAAATTGATCGCGCGGTTGAACATCTCTACAATGGCATTCTCGGACCCTATTGGGAAAAAGAACGAAAGCTTGTTGAAAACGGTTACTCAACGGTCGTCATGCCTTTCAAAGAAATCACACCACCAAAAATTGATATGTCGATTGACTGGAGTTATGAGCAATTCTCCGGTTATCTCAAAACATGGTCAGCCCTTCAGACGTATCTCAAATCCAACAGTACGGAAAAAATCGAGTCTGCTTTTAAAGATATCGAAGTCGCATGGGGTGATGCTAAAACTCGTCAAATCACATGGCCTATGAACATCCGAATATGGGCTCTAAAAGATGGCATTAAACAGTAAAAAAATGAGACTTGTTTAGGCCCGATAGAGATACAAAATCTCGTAAAGAGGTCTCTTTCTCATTTGCTATTTGCGTCTCCGAATTAGACTTAAAATTTCTTCAGACAAATTTTTTCCCGAATTTTTGTTGTTGGACGTATGTTGAAGCTGAACGTGTATGGATGAACAAGATAGGGAAAATCCGCAAGGTACGGACCTGAAGTTTAGGAAAAACTTCTAACGACACCTTACGCTC
>JBEIQF010000187.1:0-6607 GCA_040376635.1 Halobacteriovoraceae bacterium | reverse complement strand
TCAAATTTCTTTTCAAGCTTTGGGATGATAATTGAAAAAGTAGGACGAACGATGAACAGCATGAAAACAACATATGCAATGGTAAGCCCAATCGTCAGACCAGCTCCACTGAGTGATGATGTTGTGATTCCTGTTACAACCACTACCAGACACCAGGCCGTAATATCGTCGATCGCTGCACAAGTGAGGGCCAGATCTCCAAGACGGGTTTTATGAAGTGGAGAATCTGACAAAATTCTTGCGAGCACCGGAAACGCAGTCACAGATAAGGACACACTAATAAAAAGAGAGAAACTTAAAAAACTAAATCCTTCCGGAGCATATTCATCGAAAATAATATAAGCGAGAAGAAGTCCCAGAAGAAATGGAACGATGATACTGAGCTGAGAAATCAGAAGTGCAGAACGCGCCGATTTCTGGAGTCTGGGTAAATCAATTTCAAGACCCATTACAAATAAATAAAGACAAATACCAATCTCTGCAACGTGTTTCAGGAACACGAGTGAGTTTGCGTGAAACAAATAATTTGTCGTCTCTGGAAAGAAGTATGCAAAACACGATGGCCCCAGAATAATTCCGCCGAGAACCTCACCCATGACTGGAGGTTGACCAATCTTACGGAACATAAGTCCCATGAGACGGGCAAAAGCGATGACTACGATGAGAGTCAGAAAATGGGGGGCCAAGTTATGCATATTAAAATTTTAGCAGACCATTACTTTAAGACAAACGTTTTCATGAGCCCTGAAGCGATCGGGTTTTCGAGCTTTCGTTGAGCCGAAACGAGCCAGATCTCTTCATAGACATCCTTTAGCTGGCCGATTTTAATAAGTCCCTGCTCTTTACCTTCTGCTTCTGAGAAAGGAGCTAAACCTACACCATGCTGAGCGATGAGTTTTTGTAAGCTTGTATCCTGAGTCTCCGCAACTGAAGAAATGTGAATATCATTGATCTTGAAATAGTGATTTAAATCGTGACGAAGTTTACTGTGCGCAGTTGGAAGGATGAAGGGAATGCCATTAAGTGACTTAGGAAAATTCTTTCTTAAATTTTTAAATTTCTCTACACCGTAAACAAACACCGGTAGTTTCGCAACAGATCTGGAAAATATGTGCTCCCCTGCAGAAGCTTGGGAAGGATAGTTTGATACGATCAAATCAATTCGGTGTGCCCTCAGCTCCCGCATAAGTTCATCACCTTCCCCTTCTAAAATTGAAACTGTACAGGGTGCAATTTTATAAGACTTCATGATCAAAGATAGAAGGATACTTTTAGGAACACTATCAAGAGCTCCTATTTGAAGGTGTGGTTGATTCTCTGGAGTTTGATCCTTGAGAACTTCTATCATCTCCTCACCCATGCGGAATATTTCATTGGCGTAATTCAATGCCGCTTTACCAGCTTCAGTCAGGATAAGTTTGCGATTTCGTCTTTCAAATAATGGTTTCCCAACCATATCCTCTAATTGTTTTAGTTGAGCGCTTAAAGTTGGCTGACCAATCCGCAATTTTTCTGCGGCCCTGGCGATACCACCTTCATTGGCAATAGCACGAAAGTAATAAAGATGATGATAGTTTAACCATTGCATGAAGATCCCCTTAAAAGGTTCGTTTAAAACGAAGCATCCGTTACTATTTATCGTATTTTATTAAGTCCCAGTCAAAGCTATATTACTCCTATTGTTCAACGCATAAGGAATGTATAAATGGGCCAGTTTTTCTCAAACGTATCAGTCGTACCAAGTTCACTCTGGATCGGGTTTACCATTGGTGTAGTCGTCCTTTTAATTATCGATTTGAGCCTTTTTGGTAAGGGCGGACACAAAATGAGCACCAAGGCTGCCCTCTTAGAGAGTGGTCTTTGGATGTCCGTGGCCCTGCTATTTAACGGCTGGTTTGCCATGAACTACGGTAAAGAACTCGGTACTGAATTCTTAACCGGCTACCTGATCGAAAAAAGCTTAAGTGTCGATAACCTATTTGTTATCCTTCTCGTATTCAGTGCTTTTAAAATTCCTTCTCAATACCAGCACCGTGTCCTCTTCTTTGGGGTTTTGGGTGCAATCGTCTTGAGAGCATTCTTTATTCTCGTAGGCGCTCAACTTCTTCACATGTTCCATTGGATCCTTTATGTCTTCGGCGGAATCCTCGTTATCACAGCGATCAAATTCCTCGTCGAAACTGATGATAAAGTTGACGTTCAGGAAAGTTGGGCAACAAAGATCTTAAAACGATTCATGCCTACAACTAACACAATCAGTGGGAATAATTTCTTCATCATCGAAGATGGTATTCGTAAAGCAACTCCGCTCTTCCTTGCCCTTGCAGTAATTGAAGTGACGGATTTAATTTTCGCCGTGGATTCAATTCCAGCAGTATTTGCTGTTACTCAGGATGCTTTCGTAGCGTTTGCTTCGAACATTCTCGCCATTCTCGGTTTGCGAGCTCTTTACTTCGTCCTTGCTGACTGGGTCGCAAAACTTCGTTATTTAAAACCAGGTCTAGCTGCCATCCTTGGTTTTATTGGTATGAAGATGCTTCTGATCGATGTTTATAAGATTCCAAGTTCTGTTTCTCTATTGGTTATCCTCGCTATCCTTGTTACTGCAGGACTAAGCTCTTGGTACGTAGCAAAGATGGAAGAAAAAAGATTGAAAGGAGATAAGTAATGAACTGCCCGTGTTGTCCCGAAACAAACCTCGTTTTGTCAGAAAGACAAGGCATCGAAATAGACTATTGCCCTAAATGCCGTGGTATCTGGCTCGACAGAGGTGAATTAGATAAAATTATCGAGAAGACTAAGGATGTAGCACCTGAACCTCGCCGAGTGGAAGTTCAGGATCCTCATTACCGCCAGGATAACTACCGTAAGGATGATTATCACAAGCCTTACAAACGCAAAAAATCGTTCTTGGAAGAAATCTTCGACTAATTTTAGAAGTTCACCTGAAGGGCGGTGAAGTAATAATTGATCTGCGAGAAATTATAGACGTTCTCGTTATCAGCACCGCCTTCTAACATACGACTCCCGAAATGCAGACTTGTGGATGGAGAGAACTGATATCCTCCCATCAGTGCAATATCGAAGGCCCGGCCTTGAGGCGCCATCAAACCATCGAAGTCAAACGTAGCGAGAAATCCGTTGTCCCATTTGTACTGCGAGTATAGATAAACGAGAGGTACAACACCCGTATTCTTTTTTGCCTTCTTTCGATCATCTTGTTTCAACTCAATCGATGCGTCCCTGATTTTTACAGTGCCACCTACACGCAATAGAAAATTCTTCTCAGAAATCATTTCATAGAAGTAAGTCCCACGATATGAATTAAACTGATACTCAGCTTCAGTCTTTTTGCCTGAAGGGAAATTCACTCCATTAAAGTTGATATTTTTTGAATAGCGCTTATCACCGCTGAATTTCAATGGCGCGTAAAGGAGTCTGAATCCATGAGGCGAATCAAATTTTTTAATCAAACTCAGACGGTAGTACAAAGTTGAATCAAGCCCCGGGGCAAGATTGAACAACGTTCCCTCTTCGCCATTGATTTTAACTTTGTTATAAACGCTGGTCGCCTGCCCGAATTCAAGATTCACGCTTGTTGACGAAAAAGCAATGGCAGAGAAAGAAACCATCAGAAGAGCGAACAAAAAAGTCTGGAATCTCATCATATACACCTCAAGTTAATGATTACTAAGTAGCACAAAAATTGTAAAACGAGGTATGTGGTTACCTTATACAATCGGCATTCCCCCTAAAATTCGTCCTCTTCAGACGCCTGAAGGCCTGGGAGATCGATTGCGCTTAGTGGCCTTTGCAGAACGGCAGGCCTACCATGCATTCAATGATGCGATAACAAGATTTCATGATGCACCGGCCGGTCTCATTGACGCCTGGAAGTGGGTCGCCCTGGAAGAGGCCAAGCACGAATCATGGCTTGTTAAACGGCTTGAAGAAATGGGACAGGATATCTCAGCAGTTCCCGTGGGCCTTAGTCTCTATCATTCACTACTTAAATGTGAGACTGCCCGTGATTTTGCTTTTTATATTTCAGATGCAGAAGAAAGAGGAAGAGTTGGTGCTGAGAAGTTTGCTGAAACCCTTGCGAAGACTGATCCAGTGACAGCAAAAATTTTCGATCTTATTGCCAAAGAAGAAGTAGAACACATTGCTTTGGTAAAACGCTTCTTTTAACTTTCCCGATGCTCATTAATTGTCTTTAAAAACATATCCCCATAAGATTCAAGCTTACTTTGTCCTACTCCATGTACCATCAGAAATTCATCTTCATTTCGTGGAAGTAAGTTGCACATGTCATGCAAGGATTTATCATTGAAGACGATATAAGACGGAAGATTCTTTTCCTTCGCCAGACGATTGCGCAGATCCTTGAGAACAGAGAAAAGATCATGTCTGCCATGTGAGGCATCTCTGGTTTTAGAAACTTCTTTTTTATCTTTCTTAGAGAAAGTAATTTCTTGTTTTCTGAGTTGTAGCTTCTTTCCGCCAGTTAAGATCTCAAGGGATTTCTGATTAAGACAAATGCTTCGATATTCCCAATCCTTGATTGAGACAAAATTCATATTCATCAGCTGCCTGAGGATTGTGTTCCAATGTTCTTTAGGCTGATCTTTTCCAATACCAAAAACAGAAAGCTCATCGTGCTTTCTCTCAAGGACCTTAGCACTCTTGCTCCCTCTCAAGACATCAATAACGTGTCCTGCACCATAGAGCTGCTTTGTACGATATATGGCAGACATGATTTTCTGAGCATCAACAGTCGCATCCCACAGGACAGGAGGAGAGATACAAGTATCGCAATAACCACAGCTCTCTTTACTTTTTTCTCCAAAATACTGAAGAAGGTACTGCCTTCTGCAAGAAGCTGTTTCACACAGGGCAAGCATTGAGTCTAATTTGTGTCGTGCGATCTTTTTATAGCTTTCAGTAGCATCAGTCGTCTCAAGCATCTGGGAAAGTTTTACGACGTCTTGAAGGCCGTAAATCATCCATGCACTTGAGGGCAAACCATCACGTCCCGCTCGACCTGTTTCTTGGTAATAACTTTCAATACTTTTAGGTAAATCTAGGTGGGCAACAAATCGGACGTCAGGACGATCAATTCCCATTCCAAAAGCGATAGTTGCAACGACGATAATTCTTTCATCAACATTAAACCGTTCCTGGTTCTTTGTTCTTATTTCTTGTGAAAGACCTGCGTGATAAGGAACAGCAGGATAACCCATCTTCTTAAGAGCTGTAGCGACTCTTTCTACTTTGTCCCGGGATAGACAATAAACGATCCCGGTATCTTTGGGATGATTGGCCTTGATAAAACTATCAAGCTGCTTCAATTCATCATCCCTGTCATGAATCATATAATTAATATTGGGACGATCGAATGAAGACACAAACACTTCTGGCTTATTCATTTTCAATTGGTCAGAAATGTCGGTTCTTGTTTTAGCATCAGCTGTAGCAGTGAGAGCAATGACCGGAGTATCGGGAAACAGGTCTTTCAGTTCTCCGAGTCTTGTATAATCCTTACGGAATTCATGTCCCCATTGAGACACACAATGGGCTTCATCAATCGCAATCAACGAAATTTCAATCTGCTTGAAAAATTCAATGAGATGTGGAGAAAGAATCCCTTCTGGTGAAACATAAACGAGTTTCACTTTTCCTTTCTTGATCTTCTCTTTTACTTTTTGTGATTCCTGATAATTCAAAGATGAATTCAGAAAGACAGCTTCTACACCAGTCTCTTTCAAATTCATCACCTGATCTTGCATAAGGGAGATCAACGGGGAAATAACAAGAGTCACTCCATCCAGGTAAAGCGCGGGGATCTGATAACAAAGAGATTTACCGCCCCCTGTTGGCATGATGGCGAGAGTGTCCTTACCATCCAGAACTGAATTAATAATTTTGTTTTGATCGAAACGAAAAGACGTGTAACCAAAAACTTCTTTCAGAATCTTAAGTAACTTATGCTCTCTCATAGGAAATTTATCTCATAGAACACATAGTCCTTGAAACCAATTCGCTACTATTATCTTAATTATTCAGGATTGGAACTTAGCGGTTTCCGTCAACCGGCCCGCGAGGCTTGTCACCCTTAGGAGGATTTTTAAATTCAGAAGCGTTTCTAGTGGCACCATATTCTCTACGGAACATTTTTTTAATGGATGTATCACTCTGAGCTGTCTGGCGGAAAGAATCAGCGATTTTCAAACGATCCGCGCATTTTACACAAATCCACTCAGCTTCAGTTGTCGGGTTTCTGTGATAGTAAAGTTCAACATCAGGATAAACTTGCTGGCATTCTTCACAGAAATTTCTCTGAACCTGATGGATCACAGCTTCTGTTGCCTGCTTCTTTTTGATTGGTTCGCGTTCGTTTGCGGCCTTCGGACTTTGACTTGCTTTGAGGCCTGCCTGGAGTAACTGATCTTTTAAACTTTTCATGGATTGAGTGTATCTGATTTGGTCAAAACCTTCAAGAATCACCAGAGAATTGCTTCTCTGGTGATAATGTGAACAAAAACAGATTAGTACTCAGGAGTCATCATCAGCTTGCTAAGATCAAAACCCTGGCCTTCAGCAATGG
>JBEIQF010000298.1:0-4287 GCA_040376635.1 Halobacteriovoraceae bacterium | reverse complement strand
GAGGATTTCAACTGACTCACCAATATTCGAACCAGTTGCGATGATAAGAGACATTTATTTCCGGGAAGTGGGCTTAACAGCTCTCTTCACATCATCAACTGGTTTATCAGTTTCGATGTCTGGATAATTTTGCATGAGAGAAGCCGTTGCAGGCGATTTAGGAGATGTAGGATCACCCTTTACACCACAAGCAGCCACCAGAATAAGCAGAACCAAAATATTAAAATTCAATCGCAAAACCTAAGTTGATAATGTCGGATCCAAGATCCGCTTTAATAAACCATCCAGGCACGAGTCGACGTAACACTGTCACACCGGCCACGGGGCCAGATTTTTTGAGAGCATCAACAGCTTTCAACTGTTCATCATCAGTCGTCGGGGAGCCAGTCTTACCAGCATCCGGAGATGAGATCGTATAAGAGTGGAAACCGATGTACGGCATGAAGAAAGTATAAAGTGGGCCTTTTATGTTGTACTTGATTCGCGCTGTAAGATGGTTAGCAAGAGTTTGTGAACCGTCTCCTGGAAAGTTATCAAGAAGCGCGCGACCGTAAAGACCTTCAAGGAAATAATTGTCAGCAAACTGGAATGCCCACGAAACACCAAATTCATTCGTTCGGATTTTTCCACCTCGTGATTCAACTTCAGCAGCTTCGTAGAAAGCACCAGTTAAAGCTACGAGATTGTCAGGCTTGATGTGACGATTTTTATTCTCGTCAAAGATTCCGATATCATCTTCAACAATCACGTCACCAGTGTAGAGATCTTCTTCTGTTTTGATTTTTGTAAGTGGAGTTTCATCAACTTTTACTTCAGGCTTTTTTCCGAAATAAGAGTCATCACCCTTAACAATCTGAACTTCCTGATTACGACGGAGTTTGCCCCATTGAGTGAGAGAGTAGATCTTCAGGATTTTAATACCAACTTGCCCTTGATGGTTCTTGGCCACCACTGCACGGGCAGCAAGGTTATTTTCCAGAGCTAATGAAATAAAATCGCCCGGACCAAGTTGCTGGTTATTATTTGTAAGAATAAAAATTTTCTTCGAGTTTGAAATAATTTTTATTGTTTCATTGAAGGTATTTTCTGATCCAACCGGTGCCGTAGAGAGGTTAGCATCCTCAACTAAAGACTGTGCACCCACGGGAAGGCTTAAAATGAGAACTAAATAAACAAAAACCACACTGAAATACTTCATTCATCCCATTCTAGATAATTAACGCGCAAATGTGAACGCGAAGAAAAAATTTATAAATTGATTAATTGAGTCAAGATTTATGGCATGATCCGTATTACGCTTTTCAAATGCAAATTCAGGAGAACTTCATGTCAGAGCTGGCCTACCATCGCCTTTCAAGCGCGGCTAATCCTATGTTCGTAGTCGTAGCTGGTAATATTGGTAGTGGTAAAACAACTCTCACTAAAAAATTATCAGAAAGACTTGGTTGGAAACCTCATTTTGAATCAGTTCAGGATAATCCATATCTGGCCGACTTCTATGCGGACATGAGCCGTTGGTCGTTTCCACTGCAGGTTTATTTCTTGAATCACAGATTCAATACTCACCGTCAGATCGAAGGTCTGCCTGCGAGTTCAATTCAGGATCGTTCGATTTACGAAGATGCAAATATCTTTGCTCGTTCTCTATATGATCAGGGCAAACTTGATAAACGTGACTACGAGAACTACCGCCAGCTCTACGATTCAATGATTCAGTTCTTGAATCCGCCAACTCTTATGATCTTCCTTCGCCGTTCGATTCCTAAACTTCAGGAACGTATTAAACAGCGCGGCCGTGATTATGAGCAGGCGATTCCTACTGAGTATCTTACTAGTTTGAATGAGTATTACGACGATTGGTATGCCAACTATAACCTTGGTAAGTCACTTATCGTTGATACTGACGAACTCGACTTCCTGGACAATGAAGAACACTTTGATCGTCTCGTGAAAAAGATCTGGGATTCAATTGACCAGAAAGATATGTTTTTCTATTTTTAAGACCACTTAGCAAATTTTTCCGCTCTGTTCTTTGATTACAGGTATAATAAACTTTATCTGTATTCATTATCAGGGAGTGAAAATGAAGCTTACGCCATGGTTGGTATTACTTAGCTTGACTCTAGCGAGTTGTTCGGGCTCGAAGTCAGCACAGAAAGTTAACGAAGAAACCCCACAAATTGAATTATCAGATGCTGATGAGTTCATTGAGAACCCATCTGATGATCAAGCAGCTGCTGAAGCGGCTCCGGAAACTGCTGTTACGGATGCTCTCGCTGCTGAAGATACAGCTGCAGAACCTGCTGCTGATGAACCAATTGTTACAGATGATCCGATAGTCACTGAAGCAACAGAAGCAACTGCTGCTCCAGTTGTGACAAACGAACCGGGCACGATGAAGCAATATACTGTTCAGAAAAATGAAACTCTGATGATGATTGCTTTCAAACTTTACGGCGACTACGGTAAGTGGAAAGAACTTGCTTCTCAAAACCGTGATGCTCTTAAAGGCTCTACAACAACAAGAACTGGTATGACTCTTAATTACTTGGCGCCTGCTGAAGAGTTCATCTGGAATCCTCAAGGTAACCCTTATCTTATTAAGACTGGTGATACTCTTGGTTTAATCTCAAAAGAAGTTTACGCTACTGTTAAGAAGTGGAAACTTATTTGGGAAAATAACCGCCCACTAATCAAAGATCCAAACAAGATTTATGCGGGCTTCACAATTTATACGCTAGAAAACGGTCGTGAAGTCGCAAACGAAATTTAATCTTCCTTATTCAGCTCATTCCCTTAAACCCTCGCTTATGGCGGGGGTTTATTATTTTTTTCTCATCGTTTTAATCACGTCGTGTTCAACGTTTCGCATACCTGGCGGAAAGAAAAATAAGCAGCTCGCTAAGTCCGGCTACCAGGAAATGGCCACAGATGATTACGCTGATCACCTGGCATCTTTAAAAGTTTCATTTCTTTCAACTCCGGGAGTGAAAGTTTATCAGCTTAATCCTGCTGCAAGAAAGTACGTTGAAGGTCTTGCAGTAGAAATCATCTCAAAGAATGAGATTTTCTTCAAAAATCTAAAAACCGCAGTTGTGACAATTATTGATTCAGATGCTCCTTTGCATTTCTCTCTTCCGAAAGGAGAGATCTTTATGTCGAAAGGATTGATCGCAAAATATTTAAAGCATGAAAGTATGCTTGTAAGTATTCTCGCTTATGAACTAGTTCGCTCAGAAAACTTGCTCTACCCGAAACAGATTGTTGTACCAATCGGATACGTAGGCATGGAGAAAATGATCTCTCTCGGAAGACTGAGTCTTGATGAGAAAATGGAGATCCACAAGTGGGCCCATTATCTGACAGTACGAAGTGGATTCGATGGCGAATATTATCTCTCATGGCTTCAGACTCAAAACAGAAACACTGCAGATTTTATCATGCAAGTAGGGGACGCAAACCTGATTAACCGCGAAGAATCGTTATTCAAGGCTTTCCTGATTAAAAATTCCACAGAAGATGAAGTTCCAGGAAAGAAAAATTCCAGTAAAATATTTTATTCATTCATTAATAGCATCAGGGACGATAGTTTATGAAACCAGAACAAGCAGAACGCTTTTTTATCGAAGAACTTTTCAATAAGACTCAGGAGAAAGATATCCTGAAAGAAGAAAAGCTTGATGAGGTTGATAAACTCACTGGTGATGCTTCTACTCGTCGTTATTATCGTATTTTTACGAATCGTAAAAGTTATGTTGTTTGTCTCGATAATCCATTTGATGGTGAGATGGAAAAACATCCATTTCTATCAGTTCAGGAATTCCTTGGTAAAAACCATGTGCTTGTTCCAGAAATTATTGATCACAATCTTTCTAGAGGATATTCTCTCCAGGAAGATCTTGGAAACGTAACGCTTCTTCATCATCTTTCGACAATCACATCAACTGATGTTGAAATGAAAATTTACAAGACAATAGTCGATCAGCTTCTTGAACTTCACCGCATTCCACAGACCGCTGTGAAAAATCCAAATCTTTTTCAGTTAAAATTTGATCACCAGAAATACATGGATGAGACGCGATTCACATTCAAGTACTTTATGAACTTCTTTAACAAGAATCTGGATGAGAATCTCATTAGTGAACTTGAAACTCTTTTTGACCCAATCATGAGAAGACTTGCTGAACAGAAAATGGTTATCACTCATCGTGATTTCCATTCTCGTAACATCATGGTGACTGATAGTAAGTTCGTCTTTATTGATTTCCAGGATGCTCGCTGGGGTAT
>JBEIQF010000387.1:0-3032 GCA_040376635.1 Halobacteriovoraceae bacterium | reverse complement strand
TGTCTGGATGCCATTCAAGTACGCAATTAAGAAAACATTCCAAGGTAGAAAATCATGAGAAAAGTTCTGATTACAGGTTCAACGTCAGGTTTCGGAAAACTTCTGGTAGAAGCTTTCCTGAGAAATGGTGACTTTGTCATCGCCACTGGTAGAAAACTGAATACAAGATCTGAAGTCTTTGCCGCAGAAAGAAAATCTCATCCGGACAAACTTCTCGAAGTTACCATGGATGTTACTGATAAGGCAGAAGTTGAAAAAGCACTCAAGGAAATTGAAGCTAAGTACGGATCAGTAGATATTCTCGTGAACAATGCAGGATATGGCCTCTTTGGTGCACTCGAAGACT
Organism: Halobacteriovoraceae bacterium; assembly: GCA_040376635.1. Classification (GTDB taxonomy): domain Bacteria; phylum Bdellovibrionota; class Bacteriovoracia; order Bacteriovoracales; family Bacteriovoracaceae; genus Peredibacter. Next base: position 2,686 of record JBEIQF010000387.1, on the reverse strand, counting down.
GTAAAGAAGAAGAAATTCGTTATCAGATGGAAGTGAATTTCTTTGGAACAGTAAATGTGACGAAAGCTTTTCTGCCGTTACTGAGAAAGTCGAAAGGAAAAATTTTTAATTTCTCTTCGGTGTTTGGGTTCATGGGCTTCCCGTTAACGTCACTCTATTGCGCCAGTAAATATGCAGTAGAAGGATTAACTGAGTCATTACGTGGTGAGCTTGCTCCCCATGGAGTGCAAGTATGTTTAATTGAACCTGGTGGATATCGAACGAACTTCGGCAGTTCACTTGCATGGAGTAAACCTGAGGAAACTTCAGTTTACAAAACTCAGTTTGCAAACTATCAAAAGCTACGGGATAAATTGGCTTCAAGACCTAATCCACAGTCCCCATCTGAAGTTTCAGAAGGCTTGTTGAAGCTTTCTATGAAATCAAAACTCCCAATGAGAAAAGTTTTTGGGAAAGATGGAAGAGCATCTCATTTCATGAAGAGCTTCCTTCCATCGACGCTATTTTTCTGTGTAATGGATAGTTTCTTCAAGAAAGTATTCATGAAGGAAGCTGCTTGAAAAACTTTCAACTCTTTCTTACGAATCTCTCAAAGGATCAAAAGGACTTTCTCGTTCTTCTTGATCAAACAGCCAAAGTACATGGCGAGAATCGTAATCCAATGGGGAAAGAAAACGTTCCAATCTGGGACGAAGAATTCTTTCACCTGAAAGAGTCAGAAGCCTTCAAGAATCTTTCTTCTGAACAAAAAAATCAGATTCTCGTTACTCTTAGCCAGAAAATTCTCCAGGAAGCTTACTTTATTGAAAGCGCTGGAATGGCCTATGCAGCGAAAATGAATATTGCCTCTAAGACCAAAGAAGAGCGTGAGTTCTTCTGTTTTGTTGCTGAAGAAGAAGCAAAACATCTTCGTATGGTTGAATCACTCGCAAACTTTAATACGTCTCTTGAAAACATTCCTTCGTTTGCTTTGCTTATCGGAGAGATCATTCAAGAGGCATCTAAGCCTTCTCATCTCCTCTTAATTCAGATCCTTCTTGAAGGCTGGGGTTTGAACTATTACAAGTCCCTGCAAAAATCCGCGAAAGATGAGAATGTCGCCAATGCCTTTAAGGCGATCCTGAAAGATGAAATCCGTCATCATTCTGCCGGCGTCATCCTGTTCTCTGCTCATAAAAACTCAGTTGGTCTTAAAGCTGATGAGGTTTTTGAGTTCATTGGCTACCTCGAAAGAATCGCATTCATGGTGAAAATTGGTCCCTATAATGCGTGCGAAGAAACTTTTAAAATGAGAGGCAAGACGAGTAAGGATGAATTACGCGAGTTCCTGAAAGAAACAAATTCCATCGTTGTGACTTCCGGAAAAATGGAATTACTTGCTCAACTCTTAAGTAAGAGTCTTCCCGATGATGTTCTGAATACAATTAAAGAAAAGAAAATCTTGAAGGCGCTGGATCTTAACGAGATGACTGAGGCTCTTTATCAGTCCATGCCAGGAATTTTCGGGCAAGAGTAATATCATTCAATAGATTTCTTTCTTTGATATCACCTAAAGTCATTCCTTGCGCCTGAAAAAATCTTAAATACAAATCACTAACATTTTTCACATTGTGGATAACTGGCTCTTTTAATTGATTGAGTTCGCGTGCCAGTTTGTAGTGATAATTAGCTTTGAATGCTGTATCCCACTCGGTTGAGCCGTCTTCTGAAAAGACATGATATCTGGGAAGCTCTCCTGAATCATCAGGAACGACGAGAAAATTGTGATTCATTTTCAGATCCCGCAAACCTGCTTCAGAAAACTTCTCACCAGCGAGATCAGAGTACTGTCCTGAGCGTCCTCTGAATTCCAATACAGGAGTTTTATGATAGAAGCCTGTTACTTTCACCAGGTCATTTGTATTGTAGCGTAGGTAACCATTCTGCTGAGTCGTGATGAGTGTATATGTGGAGCCTTCTTTGACTTCAGTAAGCTTGTGAAGCTTTCCGGATTCATCCTGAAATTCAAAATAAGCAAGTTGAACGAGTGGAATACATCCCTTGGCCTCTGTCCATGGAATAGTGACTGCACCTTCAGTCATGAGTAGGCCTTTTGGCTGAATCATGACTCCCGGGAATTTCTCTGCGAGAAGTTTTGCCGGACGTTCTGCCTGGGCATGTGTCCAGCATGAAATGAGTTTTAACTCTGGCCAGATTTGATTCCAGGATTTATCCCTGATATCCAATGCCACTTCATTTTCACGCATGAATTGCAGGACACTTAATAAATATGTCGGACTCCAGATGTAAATAATCTCAAGATCTCTGGACTTGATGAGATCGATTGAGATCTTCATCAGAAAATCCTGTCCAGACTTCGCAGTATGCTGATTCGGATTGGAGGCGAGAAAAGGTCTAAGGAGTAATGCGACAGGGGTAGAGAGGTACTTTCGATCGTCTTTATTCTCCTCACCAATCTTTGGTGAAACACGACTGAAAAACTTGGCGGATTTAAAATCGATTCCTGAATGAGAAAGAAGATCGTGTGCCCAGATAAGAAACATGTCTTCAAATGTTTTAAGAAACGATTTTGTATAGGGGATTTCTTTCTTGTTTCCGGTAGATCCTGAAGTCGTTTCGAAGAATTTAACTCTCTCAAGAGTCAGAATCTTTCTTCTTTCATAAAAATTATACCCAACAGGCGCGT
>JBEIQF010000290.1:0-4401 GCA_040376635.1 Halobacteriovoraceae bacterium | reverse complement strand
TCTGCCTATCATTGCGGCCTTTATGGTGTTCGGTGTGTTCCTGCTTGTGAGTCCCAGCAATCCATACGCTCCCTTCATTTATTCATTCTTCTAATGGCCAGGAAATATATTCTTGGTATTTCCTGTTACTATCACGACAGCGCAGCTGCCCTGGTTTGTGACAGTGAAATTCTGGGTGCCGCTCAGGAAGAAAGATTCACCCGCAAAAAACACGATGCTGCTTTTCCAGTAAACTCAATCAGATTTCTGCTCGATAATTTTAAGATCACGATGAATGATGTCGAGTCAGTGGTTTATTATGAAAAGCCATTCATCACATTTGAAAGACTGATTGAAACTCATCTCAATGCCGCTCCTTATGGGATCAAACCTTTTCTTGCGTCGATGCCTGTCTGGATCAAGGAAAAACTTTTTCTTGAACGTGATATTAAAAAACACATCAAATCTGTCTCAGGCGATTTTGTCCCACCAATTAAATATTCCGAACACCATCTTTCGCACGCAAGTTCAGCTTTCTATCCTTCTCCGTTTCACAAGGCCGCTGTTCTTTGCGTAGACGGCGTTGGCGAGTGGGCCACATCATCAGCATGGGTTGGTGACGGGAAAGATTTGAAACCGCTCTGGGAGATTCATTTCCCGCATTCACTTGGCCTTCTTTATTCGGCCATCACAGCTTATCTGGGTTTTAAAGTGAATTCCGGTGAATACAAAGTCATGGGACTTGCACCTTATGGCGAACCAAAATACCTGAACCAGATGAGTGAGCTTATTTTTCTTCATGATGACGGAAGCTATTCCCTGAATATGAAATATTTCTCCTACGATACGAAGCTCAAGATGTTCAATTCAAAACTTGAACAACTCTTCGGTCGTGCAGGTCGCACGGGAGAATCCCAGCTCGATCAGTTTCATATGGATATTGCCGCCTCTCTTCAGGCAATTTTAGAGAAGGCCTTATTTCACGTTGTAGGACATCTTCAGAAAGCGACGGGGCTCGATAATCTCTGTCTAGCAGGTGGAGTTGCCTTGAACTGTGTCGCTAACGCCAAACTCTTTGCAGCGACTGGATTCAAAAAAATCTGGGTACAGCCTTCATCAGGTGATGCCGGCGGAGCACTCGGTGCAGCTCTTGCTTACACTCACCTCGATCTCAAAACTGAACGGATTATTTCTCCGGAAGACTCACAAAAAGGTTCTTACCTCGGTCCTGAATATTCTGATGCTGAAATTGAAGACTATCTCTCAAAAGAAAGCATTCCCTTTGAAAAACTTTCTCAAAAAGAGATGCTTGAAAAAACATGCTCTCTTCTTGAGAACAAAAAAGTCATCGGCTGGTTTCAGGGCAAAATGGAATTCGGCCCGCGTGCACTAGGACACAGGTCAATCATTGGTGATGCCCGGGTACTTGATCTTCAGAAGACTATGAACCTTAAAATTAAGTACCGTGAATCGTTCAGGCCTTTTGCTCCGATCATTCTTGAAGAAGATTCACCAAAGATCTTTGAATTTGAACATGCCTCACCTTATATGCTGTTTGTTGCCCCTCTTAAAAAAGAGTTCCGCAAAAGCATGACTAAGGATGATGAGACCAAATTTGGTATCGAGAAATTAAATGTCGTGCGCTCAGATTTTCCGGCAATAACTCACGTGGATTATTCAGCAAGACTTCAGACGGTAAACAAATCAAGAAGCCCGCTTCTGTATGAGCTTCTTCAGAATTTCAAGGCCCGCAACAATACATCAGTTCTCGTCAATACGTCATTTAACGTCCGCGGAGAACCTATTGTCTGCACCCCCGCAGATGCCTATCGCTGTTTCAGAAGAACCGAAATCGATGCCCTGATTCTCGGGAACTATGTGATCACAAAAGACATGAAATTACCTGAAATGGCCGACACAGACTGGAGGAACGAATTTGAACTGGACTAATTTCAAGGTCAAATATCTTTTCACCGTTAACTTCTGCATCATGCTATCGGTGATTCTGTATTCAGTGAGAAAAGACTTTCAATGGCATTGGGCAGTTGGTGTCTGGCTTGTGCTTTGTCTTGCCATTCCCGCATTAAGAGAATTCCAGAAAACGATCCTGAAGTATGTGGGTCACATTAACTCAACAATTCTTCTGACGTCTTTTTACTTTCTTTTTTTTACACCGTTTTCTTTTTTCTATCGTGCGTTTTTCCGGAATGCTGCTTTCAAGGAAACAAATTCGCGATTCGTGAAAAAGGATTCTATTTCTGAATTCGATCGCCCTTTTTAAGAACTTCCTCCGAAAGATACTTTGAGAAATAGTTATTCATCAATGCATTCGGATGTCCGTCACCCTTGATTTCATAATCATAAAAATCATGCTCTTTTCTTGTGGCCATCACATGATCCTTATAAGGGGCACTTGCATCAATGAATTTTATCTTATTTTTCCTCATCGAATCCATCATCCACTTTTTATACTCATCAGGAGTTCCATGATTGGGATGAAACACGAAAACGAACTCTCCCTTTGGAAAATTCTTCAGATACTCATCCTTTAAGGTTTTGACGGCATAGACGAATAATTGGATCTCTTTTTCTTCAAACTTGGACGGGTCCTTAAAAGTAGCAGCAAGGTGAAGTGCCGTATTTTTGAGACCGGATTGTTCCATCTTTTTATAGGCCTGAAAGAATGACTGATCCTTCATGAAACCTTTGAAGACAGCTTTCTTATTTTCTATTTCGTAATAAGGATAATCTTTGTTTACCCACGAGAGATAATCAGGTCGGTTCAAAAATCTATTGAGGTGATTGACGATATAGATGTAATAAAACTTGCCATTGGAATCGTGAATATATTTTTTAGGCGATACGATTCTTAAATGGTGTAGGACGTTCTGAACACTTCCACCCATAAAAGAAACAGAATGAACATTATATGTCGGAAGGAGCTCTTCCATTTTTGCAGGCAGAGTATCACCGATAGATAATCCCTGGCCGAAAGTGAATGAGCAGCCACCTAAGATCAAATGATCTTTTCCTTTACCGGGATGAGCTTCAGGAATTCGACGAAGACCGTATTTATCCAAATCGTAATCCACGTCGTAGATTACTTTTTGTCCAATAGTAAGCTTTGAATTCGTAACAGAATCTGAGAGAAGACCAAAATTAATGAATTCCGGGAAGTCGCCTTTATAGCCATTCACTTTTTTCGTGTATGTTGTTTCTTTAACAGCTTCTTTTTTGACTTGTGGTTTGATCTTTTTAGATTCGAAGAAATAAAAAAGACCATAGAGCGTGATAAGAAAGACTAAAACACCAATCAATGTTCCGAGAATTTTTTTGATCATATTTTAAATGAGAATAGAGGAAATCCGGCGGATTGCTCCGCCGGACAAGAATCGATTATTGAACGATGTAGAAATTAGCTCTTTGTGCGTAGATCTTGTTGATCATCGCTGTGTCACCTGTTGATTCGAAATATCCAACAAGAGCACCTTCCATACGAACCTGAGATACGTACATAGATTTAAGGAAAGAATCTACCTGACCCTTGATCCAGCCAGGAATCTGGATGAAACCAAGAGCTACGCCACCAAGGTTAAGAAGAGCGCGGTTACGCTTAACTCTCTTAGGGTTTGAGTAGTCATAAGCAAGAGCTGGCTTCGAAGAGAATGAGTGAGCATTCACATGAAGGTGATAGATCTTACGAGCATCGTTTTCAGAAACTTCAGCAAAAGCGAAGTCAATCTTCTTGATGTTCTGGAAACTAACATTCGTGAACGGGCCTTCCCAGTTTCTGATACGAGTGTTACCTGTACGAACAAGCTGGTAGAAATTGTTGAAGCCGTAGTTCAACCAGTCAGAAGCAGCACGGTTAGATTCCATGAAGTTTACAGCATCAATGCGGTACTCATAGATTGAAGAAACAGTGCGATCAACTTCTTCCTTAGTCATGCCGAATTTTGTCTCAGGCATAGCTTCGAAGTAATGAAGAAGCATTGAGTGGTGGAAATGGCGCTGCTCAAGCATCATGTCGTGTACACGAACGATGACGAAAGAAGCGATGTTAAGGATAGGAACGTTCGAGAAACGCTTTTGCGCCTCTTTAAGTGCCCATGCAACAACTTTATAAGTAACGTTTCTTTTGTAGAAGAAACGAGCATCATCAAGATTCGCTACAACTGTAGGATCGATGAAAAGAAAAGCTTCCTGAAGTTTTGCCTGGAACTCTTTCCAGAAATCTTTCTGGTCTAGTTCAGCGAAAGCAGCATCAACATTAATGTTCGGGATATTAAGAAGAGCTTCTTTGATACGACGAGCTTCTTCAGACCCCTGATCCTTAGCATATGGATCCATGCCCATATCTGAAAGCATGCCATCAATTTCTGCTTCTTTATCAGCACCAGAAAGCGAATTGAAGCTGTTCTG
>JBEIQF010000423.1:0-2735 GCA_040376635.1 Halobacteriovoraceae bacterium | reverse complement strand
TCAGAAGCAGGAAAGTTTTGAAGTGAAGTGGGGTTGTGAAAAAGTTTCGGAGAGTGGACTTATTGAAAAGATCATCGCACTTGATCCGAGGCCCCAGCATGATAAAGAATCCCAGGAAGAGTATGGAGTATCGGTCGCGGGGTATAACGTGCGGTTTAGATTTTTAGTTACTCACTTTGAAATCGTAAGTGCCGTCAGGGTTGAATGAGATCGCTGCCTGACCTGCGAAACCGTCGATATCGTTTCCGAAAATCACGTAGTCTTTTACAGGAACGCTGAAGTCCTGGTTACTTGAATAGCCGATTGTATCTGCAAGGAAGAGTGAAATATTGTAGTGAGGGATGTATTTAGGAATGATTCGCGTTCGTGCAGGAAGATCCTGATTGAACGTTTTAATCATAAGCGGAATCTCAAATGCCGGACGAATGAGTTGTCCGTGACCCCATCTGCCATCTTGTCCTAGAGCCTCACCGTGATCAGAAAGATAAAGCATCAGTGTTTTCTTCTTAGAGTTCTGAAGAAGAGTGAAGAGATCTTTCATGAAAAGATCAAATTCCACGACTGAGTTATCGTAGTGGCCAACTTTTTCATCATGAGGAAAAATTCGATTTTTAGGATTTGAGCGAAGCTGCCATGGTCCGTGAGATCCGCGCTGGTGAACGATCACAAATTGTTTTGTGTCGAAATTCAGTATTTTCTCAAGGTAAGGGAGAAGCACGATATCTTCTGCGGCCTGATGGTCGAGAGTCTCCGGCGAAATATCTTCAAGCGATTTATAATCATCGAGTGAAGCCGCACATAAGAAAGGTGCAATATAACGAAGCTGTTCAGCACTCTGAGAAGAGATGAAGTGAGTTGTGTATTTCTGCTCTTTAGCGAGTTTGAATACGCAATGAGTGCCTTTGGAAGCTTTCAGACCACCGGCTTCACCAAAACCCATATTGAGCAGGAAAGCTACCGAGATATCAGTTGAAACTCCTCCCGAGAGAGCAATGGTATGGAAGAAGTTTGGATCATCTATCTGAGATAAAAGAAATGGTGTCGTCGGCTTTTCGTAACCAAACAAAGACATGTGATGAGGAGTCAGACTTTCGCCCAATACAACAACAATATTGTCCCATTGAGTTTGCGCGGGAGTAAGTTTCAGCTCAGTCGAGGCGTTTGAAACTTCTTTCGACGATCCCTGCATAATTTTATGCGGAAGAATTCTTCCCATGAAATAGGAGAACGACAGATAAACATTCATTCCAGCGAGCTCTCGCGTAGAAGGTTGTCTTCCCCATGTGTTGCCCGTGACAAAAGTTCTTACAGGGTTGTAGATGAAATAAAGGCAAAAGAGGATTCCGATAACTTTTGTGCCGTAGAGATCTTTCGTCTTCTTAAGTGCAAACCACCCAATGGATGCTGGCACTAATGTGAAGAGAAGAGGAATCAAGATATGATGAATTTCAACAAAGATAGTTCCAGCAATTTCATCCCACTGGGTGATGAGTAGATAAATCCCATTCGGAAGAATCTGTGTTCCGAAATAAGACAAGTGGGCCATCTGGAAATAGTTCATCAAGAAAACGAAAGCGAGAAAGAAGTAGCGAAGAGGGTATGGGCGGATAAAAGTCGCAGCTAACAAAAAGGCATAGACACCGAAGTATTTACCGACAGTCAGCCAGACAATCGGAAGGCCTTTCACATAATAGAACAGATACTGCTGCACAAGAGTCAGTACGAGGAATATCCATGCAAGTGATAGGTGTTTGAGAAGCTTTTTGAACATGCAGGAATTATGACATAAAGACAGGAGGTTTAAAACTTTTCAATTATCAGAATTGAGGTCTGTAAGTTATGCCGATTTGTTCAGACCTTGGGCCAGAGTTTCTCTGATCCATTTCTGATAATCAATACCTTGGGCTTCGGCTTGCGCCTTTATAGCAACTAGAAGGTCCTCGTTAATTCTCAGAGTAATAGTCTTATTTTTTGAGAGAAGCTCGAAGTTGACCTTGATCCAATTATTCTTATTTTCTAACAGATAAGATAAATCGCCTGCTAGTGGGTCAGTTGTTTTTTTCGATTTCTTTTTTGAGTTTTTCATAAATCACCTGTTCTTTTTTACGCATATATCGGGCGGATATTACCCTTGTGCGCTCACCCCTGAGAGTGAAGCATACAAAAATGGGATTCTTATCTGAGATATTACCGTCATCCCATTCAAATACTATCGTGTGTCAATACTTTTGTAAATACATATGTAAATACGTTAAACTTCACAAGATTCCATGTCTTCAATTAGGATCTGATCCAGAATTTCAAAGTATTTATCAATTCGACAAAGCTCATTGTCTTTTAAGGTCTTCTTTCGATTGAATTTTGTAATTTGAGGACGATATTTTGAAGGGATTTTAACTGATCTGGTTGCGAGAAACCTAAGGTTTAAAACTTCTGCAATCTTTCCAAAAACGATGTCGCCGGAGCTGAGTTGACGAGAAGCTGCTTTCTCAAACACGAAATGCTCTAGACCAGTGAGAAGATCTTTTACAACGATGTTCTGACCGTATTGAACTTTCTTCACTTCATAGAAGGAGAATTTGTTCTGGATGCAACTGCCAATAAATTCTTTTTCAACATCTGTGCGGCTTCGGTAATCTTCGAGTAAGAATTCATATGCGATATTCACCCCGTCATCGAATCGGGAGTAGCAGTACCAGGGCCAGAAGATATCCATAACGTAAGAATTTGATGGG
>JBEIQF010000050.1:0-13582 GCA_040376635.1 Halobacteriovoraceae bacterium | reverse complement strand
CCTGATAAAACTTACGATATCTATAATGTCATTAATCCACAGCAAATCTGGCTCATGGTTGTTCTCATCACAGGTATCAGTCTCGGAAGTTTTTCTGTGCAGAAAATTATGGGGTCAAGATCAGGCCTGTTTCTTTCAGGAATTTTCGGCGGATTGATTTCAAGTACGGCCGCAACAGTTACACTTTCACGATTATCAACTCGAATCAGTGATCCGAAGATTCTACTACCATCAATTATTATCGCCTCAACAGCGGCGTTCATTAGAATTCTGGTTGAAGTCTTTCTGGTGGCCCCATCGGCCTTTAAAACAATTCTTGCTCCCATTTCAATCTTGTTTATTTTTATGCTGGGACAATCTATCGTTTCTTCTCTTCTTACGAAACATGACGAAAATAATGATCAGATACTTGAGTCAGAAAACCCGTCTCAGCTAAAAGCTGCCATCGTGTTTGGTCTTTTGTACGCAGTCATTTTATATGTTAGTGCATGGGCGAGGGCGAACTTTGGTAGCCAAGGACTTTATGTCGTTTCTTTTATCTCTGGTTTGATAGATGTCGATGCGATCACGATCACAACTTCCCGCCTCATGCAGGATGGAATGATTGGGAGCGAGCTTGGGTGGCGAGCGATCATGATTGCGTTTCTTTCAAATCTGACTTTTAAAGCAGGTCTCGTTTTTGTGTTTGCGAAGAGCTACCTGAAAATGCAGATCGGTATTTATTTCGGAATGGCGATTTCAGTAGGAATTCTTCTACTTTCTTTCTGGCATTGATCGCGCAATATCCAAAATAACAACTATTAGAAACTCACATCATCAAATTCGCCCTCAACACGAACAGGGAAGTCCGATTCCTGGTCTCTTCTGCTGTGATCATATTCATCATAAACTGAATCAGGGCTTCCATGTATGATGATCTCTTCAGAGTTCGCTGCATGAGAGTCGCCCCCGATTCTTTTTCGGCATGAAACTTTTTTCGCCTTCACTTCGCATTTTTCGAAGGTGGCGACACGCTCATAATCAGTCAATTTACAGTTATTAGTTCTATTACAAGCATAAAACCCAGTCACAACTTCATAAACATGAAGTCCCCACTGAGAAACGAGCTTTCCTTTAAGAACATTTGTATTTTTTACTTTTTTTAAATCAGTACTCTGAAAAATCACTTTATTTTTCATCGTCCCGATCGTTTTAACTTTTTGTACCCTGTATTCCGAGCCAAAAGAATTGAATGACATAGAAAGTACGATGACAGCGAGAGATAATTTCATAAAGTGCTCCTTGATGGGCCACTTATAGCGAAGAATTCAAGATTAAAAAATAATAATTTTAAAAAATTAAAAGCTACAGGTTGTAGCATTCGAACATCATGAAAAAAGGATAGGATGTGACTTAGGCAGCTAGATCAATCTCCACATACAAAGGCAGGTGATCCGACAGATTCTTCCAATGATTGTCTGTCAAAGCTACTGCAGTCACAGGTGTAAGTTTATGCACGAAGATTCTATCCAATGAAAGTATTGGGGCGAAACTGGGAAATGTTCTTGGATAGTTTCCGTGAAGTGATTTGAAAACTTCTTTGGCACCAAGATGTTGCTCAATCTTAGGAGAGAGTTTTTTGTTCCAGTCATTGAAGTCACCAACGAGAACCCATGGAATGTCTTTTTCAGGGGCCATGTGTTTTACAATCATGTCGGTCTGCATGTCGCGACCTTTTTGAGTCAGGTCAAGGTGCGTGCAACAAAGAAGGATTTCTCTTTCGAGTTGAGGAATCATCACTTTTGTTTTGAGAAGTCCACGATGTTCAAATCTGTTTGTTGAGATCACATGATTCTGCCAATCAACGATCGGGAATTTAGAAAGCACGGCATTTCCATGGTGACCTTCCGGATAGACAGCATTTTTTCCGTAGGCAAAGTGAGGCCACACAGTGTCGGCGAGATATTCAAATTGAATAGCTGTTTTCCAGTCCGGGATTTTACATTTTTTGTCCTGGTGATCTCCCAGAACTTCCTGAAGGAAGAGGATGTCTGCATCTGTTTCTCTCATGGCGAGGCGGATCTGCTCGAGAATGAAATCACGGTTTCCGATCGTGAAACCTTTGTGGATGTTATATGAGAGAATTTTCAACTTCATGCTTTAAAACCAATATTTAAATGTAAAAAATAATCTGGAAAGAATCCTGTCCCAAAGTGGTCTTTGTTTCAGTCCTTCCAGGGTAATTGCTCGCTGTGATTCTGAAGACGCAATAAAATGCTCTTCAACTTTCTTTCTATTATCCACGTCTTGGATGACAAGGTCGACTTCCAAGTCATGCATAAAACTCCGATGATTTAAGTTTGTAGACCCAATGGTCATGAAATCATCAATAATGTAGTTTTTTGCATGGAGAACAGAATCAGTATACTGATAAACTTTGACGCCTTTTTTCAGCAAATAAGCGTAGTAGAAGTACTGCAGCCATTTGAAAAACTTCACATCAGTCTTAAATGAAATAAGAATTCGTACATCTACTCCGCGCTTTGCCGCTTTGCCAAGAGCACGAATCATCCTGCGCTTTGGGATAAAGTAGGGAGTCATAAGGTAGATTTTTTTCTCTGCTTTCTTAATTCGCTGAAGGAAGTTCTTATAGAAATAGCGCTTCATGAAGAGCGTATTATTCAGTCGCAGAGGAGAGACACGCCAGTTGATGGCCTGCTGGCCGCGAAGTTGTTTTTTGAATCTGAAATAGTCTCTGAGTTTCCAGATTTTTTTAAAATTTAGCACAGCAAACTTCACATGATCACCAGTCACTCTCATTCCCATGTCTTTCCATGGTACATCAGTGTGATACTTTGTATGTTCAGCTGTGATATTGAAACTACCGGTATACATAATCGTCTGATCGATAGTGATGATCTTTCTATGATTGCGTTTATTGAGACGCCACATTCTCGTAGCGAACACCTGAAACTTCTTTAAGAAAGTAAGCTTGCCGTAAAATGGATGATAGAAGGGAAGAGGGTTATACATCTTCACTACCATTCCATGCTTTAAGAATTGAGCGTTTAGTTTGTCGAAGAACCCAAAACTTCCAATACCATCAACTACGATTTGTACTTTCACTCCACGTTGATGGGCGTTGATCAAGTGATTCATGACCATTTTTCCCAACAGGTCATCGTTGAAGATGTACATCTCCACTGTGATAGAATGCTGAGCTTGATCAATGTCTTTCAGCAGGTGATCGAAATACTCGTCACCATCTAAAAAGACCCGTTCTGATTTCCATATGCCTGACATGTCTCTTTTATCGGATTTTCACGGCGTTAATAAAATAGAGTGTATTGGTCGGAAAAGAATATTTCCCTAAACCTTCAGGTTTAATAAAACGATAAGTTAGACATACTTTTTAAATGGATAATCAATGGCACTGACCAAAGAGACGTTTCTAAACATCATCAAATCTGCAGCGGCATCAAACGTGAGTGATATTCACCTTCGAACTGATGAGAAGCCTTGCTTCCGTCTTCGTGGTGACCTTATTCAGGTAAAAGCTGAGCCACTCACAAATGACGACATGAAACTCGTTTGTTCAATGATGATTAAAGATGCTGATATCCTTAAGACAGTTGATAAAATTAAAGAGCATGATGGATCTTTCGAAGTAGCGGGTGTTTGCCGTGTTCGTTTCAACATCATGAGATACCAGGGGAAACTCGGAATTATTCTCCGTTTGATTGCTTCAAAAATTCCAACAACAGAAGAATTAAAACTTCCCGCAGTAATTAATAAAATTGCGAGCGCGAATGCTGGCCTTGTTCTTGTGACAGGTGCAACAGGTTCGGGTAAATCATCGACTCTTGCAGCGATGATTAACTATATCAACCGCACATCAGCCGTTCACGTTTTGACTCTTGAAGATCCTGTCGAGTATGTTCACCAACCTATCAAGGCGAGAATCACTCAGCGAGAAATCGGTCAGGATACATCTGACTTTAACTCGGCTCTTCGATCTGCCCTTCGACAAGATCCGGATATCATCCTCATCGGGGAGATGCGAGATGCTGAGACCATTTCAATTGCGATCAAAGCAGCAGAAACAGGCCACTTAGTGTTCGGTACAGTCCACACGACAGATGCTCTTTCAACAATCGGGCGTCTTATTTCCATGTTCCCCCCTGAAGAGCAAAACGTGGTTCGTACCCGTTTAGCAGATAACCTTCACGCAACAATTTCTCAGCGTCTTCTTAAAACGACAGACGGTAAGGGACGTATTGCTGCCCAGGAAATCATGATTAACAATCCGGGTGTGCGTGAATCAATTATGGATCCACTTAAGACGAAAGAAATCTATACCTATATCGAGAAAGGTGCCGGTAAAACTGGTTCAGGAGCTCAGAGCTTTGACCAGCACATTACGAAGCTTTACAAAGCTGGCATGATTACAATGGAAGAAGCGAAGGGTAATGCAACGAAGCCAGAGGATTTCGAGAGAAACCTTATGTTCGGAGACTCGGCAGAAGAGGATTAATTTGTTATGCTTTTCTCACTTGAGGAAATCATATGAATTTATCGTTCAGGCATTATTACTGGCGCTGGCTTAAAAATCAGACATTCCTGTTCATCTTGTTTGTTATCATGATGACGATTGCCCGTGTTTCGTTTGCTTTCTACTTCGGAGATGCGACGACAATTACGGTGAATTCTGAGGAGTTCAGAAAAGCTCTTTTCCTCGGCTTCCGTTATGATCTCATGCCTCTCGCTTTCGTGAATGCTCTGCCATTCATTATCCTGAACATCGCTTTCTTCATTCCAGGTAAATTTACAATTAAGACTGTTCGTTTTTTATTGGTGAGCTTGCTCTTCATTGGATATTTGCTGATTGGCTGGTTGTACGTATTTGATTATGGATTCTATTCTTATTTTCAGGATCATTTGAACATTCTTGTCTTCGGATTTTTTGAAGATGATACAAGAGCTTTAATCATTACCATCTGGAAGAATTATAATGTGCCACTGTGGGGAATCATTCTTTTCTTCCTTCACTTCGGTTTATATAAGCTCATTAAATTTCTATTCTCTCCTTTTGATTTTGATCTCAAGGCCCGCAAGTTCAATTTCAGAATACCACTGGCCTTGTTTGGTGGATTAGCTTTGATTGTCCTGATGGCGCGTGGAAATTTTACTCGTCTGCCTCTCTCGATCGAAGATGCCTATATCAGTAACAATGAATTCATCAATGAAGTCGCGCTCAATGGAGCATTGACTCTCAATCGTGCGGTCAAAATTCGCAAGACCTTCGGGAAGGATCAGTATAATTATCTGAAGAACTATGGTTTTAATGATTGGCAGGAGGCTTACAGGGCATTTACTGGTTTCTCACCGGTCAATAATGATATTGCACAGTCCTTGGTTGCGAAAACAAAACCTAATCCATTCTTAAAGTCCAATCCTCCTCACGTTGTCATGGTTGTGATGGAGAGTTTTGGTACATACTGGAATGATTCCGATTCTGAGAATTTTGAAATTCTGGGAGAGTTAAAAGAGCACTTAAATTCTGGTTACCTCTTTAAAAACTTTTTACCTGCGGAAAACGGAACGATCGGCAGTATAGTCTCAGTTGCTACGTCACAAGTGATTCGTCCTGGTGCGAGATATCTCTCTGAATCTGAATATATGTCGACAGCGGTTGGGTCTGCGGCCCAGCTCCCTTATCAGCAAAGTGGTTATGAAACGCACTTCGTTTATGGAGGAAAGCTTGGCTGGCGTGATCTAGGGAAGTATCTAGCAACTCAAAAGTATGATCATCTTTGGGGCGCTGATGAGATTAAAGAGGCGATGCCAGAGCTCAATCATTTCTCAGAGAGAGACCTTGGAAATGAATGGGGAATCTTTGATGAGTATCTTTATTCCTTCATTGATGAGCAACTTCGAACAGCAACTAAGCCTCAATTCTTTTTAGTCCTTACGACTTCAAATCATCCTCCTTTTGAGTATCCATCTTCGTATATGCCGAAGAAGCTTGATCTCACGAAGGATATGCTTGCAAGACTGACAGTGGATGAAGAAATTGCACGCAAACGTTTCCTGGGATTCCAATATTCAAACCAGAAGATGGGTGAGTTCCTCACAAAAATCAAATCTTCTAAGCTGAACGAAAATACTGTTGTTGCTTTCACGGGTGACCATAGTTACTGGATTGCCAAGAACGTAGGTCACGATCAGGAATTCAAAAGGTATGCGGTTCCTTTTTACATTTCTGTCCCTGAAAAATATAAACCTACAAATGTTGATGTGACTAAGTTCGGCTCGCACGAAGATATTTTTCCTACGCTTTATAATCTCACTCTGTCTGAGCAGTCATATGTGAAGCTCGGAGAAGATATTCTTTCTGAGAATTCTGATGCAATTAACAGCTCTGGAATCGTAGCGAATCAGCATGGAGCTTTTCACCATAACAAATACTGGAAGTGGGGAAGTGTTGAAGAACAAATCTTAATTGAGACAAATGAAACGCCTGAACTCCTTGCCCTAAAAAACAAGGCAAGAGGCCTCATTGGTCTGACAGATACTTATCTTAAGAATGAAAAGAATCGTAAGCCGACTGACGGAGAAAGTGATCGGCCATAACAATTTTGGCCATTGCTTCTACGACTGGAACAACTCGCGGTAAAATACACGGATCATGTCTTCCAGCTTTTGCTTTTTCGCCAATTGTTGAAGGAGCTTTAAACGCCATCTTGAGAAGGATTTCCTCTCCATTTGAAATGCCGCCTTCCATTCCACCGAAGTTTCTAGAATCCGCAGACATTTTTGAACCTGGAAGTTTCGCGAGCTCAAATCCAGAGCTGACTGAAAAACCGATACATGCTGGAAGTGAAAGCATTGCTTTGGCAAAGTCTGCTTTCAGTTTATCAAACACTGGTTCACCTAATCCGCCCGGTGAATTAAGAATAGAAAGAGTGACGATCCCACCTGCTGACTCACCATTCGTCTTGCACTCCTGAAGGAATGCCACGACTTCATCAGAGACTTTTTTATCAGGGATATTGATTTCACCACGATCAGTTTTGTGATCAGGCTTAGTTGTGATTTTAAATGATCCTACTTCTTCAATATAAGCGTAGAAAGAAATTTTTGGAATAATAAGCCCAGCGAAGTAACCACCGATCACTCGCGCAAGTGTTTCTCGGCCAGATGAACGACCGCCGCCGCGATGATCACGGAAGCCGTATTTCATCATCGTCGTTTTATCAGCATGACCCGGACGATAGTTATCTTTAAGAGCATCGTAGTCTGAGCTCTTTTGATTCGTATTTCGTACGATCACAGTGATGGGAGTTCCAAGAGTCTTGTTCTCAAAAACACCAGAGAGGATTTCAGGAAGATCATCTT
The DNA here is from genome assembly GCA_040376635.1 of Halobacteriovoraceae bacterium. GTDB lineage: Bacteria > Bdellovibrionota > Bacteriovoracia > Bacteriovoracales > Bacteriovoracaceae > Peredibacter. The sequence continues at coordinate 6,205 of JBEIQF010000050.1, read as the reverse complement.
CTTTGCGAGATGTATGAACAGCATGTTGTCCTGGTGCTCTTCTTTTTAATTCTTTTTTAAGCTCTTCAATATCGACAGCAAGACCAGCTGGCATACCGTCAATGATCACACCGAGTGCTTCACCATGAGACTCACCAAATGTAGTGACTCTGAACATCTGGCCGAAACTATTTCCACTCATGTCTGATCCTTTGAAGAAACTGCTCCTGGAAAGCTTGTAGTGGATTCCCAGGTAAAGAGGTGAGTGCCTCAATCGATGTATAAGTTTCAGCATTTAATCCGCATGGGTTTAAAGTGCTGAGAGCTGTTTTCATGTTTTTATTTTCAAGAATGTTTAATGCCATTCCGTGAAACGTCGTGAGCTTTTCAATCGCGATTCCCATGGAAGCGACTTTCTGATGTCCATGCCACAGTCCGAGAAGCTTGTTCTCGTGATTGAGATTGTTCACATCCCAACCTTTGAGCACATCAATCGAGAAATCAAAAATCTGATCGATCATAATTGAGAGCGATAGCGATTTAGGATTCAGTTTAACAATTGGATAGAAAATAAATTGCCCGGGATGATGGAATGTTAAACCACCGCCACGCTCAACCTGAAACAAAGGGAAGGGAAGGTTTTTATGATCAGCAGGATTGAACTCTACGAGTTCAAGCGTTTCACCTTTACGTGGCTTCTGCAGACCTCTTCCGTTTGTTAGTACTTCAGGATGGCTTGTACAAATGAGGATGCGAAGATTAGGAGTGTTCTGGACGATTTCAAGTGAAGCACGCTGAAACTTGTGAGCACTTCCGTACTCCCAGTTCCATTTCGTTACAACGACTGTTCTTTCGTCGAGATTCTGAAGATCAGCTTCTTTTAATCCATAGTCATCAATGTTGATTGAATCCAGGACTAAAGCTTTCATGATTATACTTTTGCTTCGACGTAATCCAGGAAGTCTGATGCTTTATAAGAGCTTCTGACCAACGGTCCGCTCGCAACAAATTTGAAACCCATTTTAAGGGCCATGCGTTTTAGTTCTTCAAATTCATCCGGAGTATAAAACTTCTTCACGTCGAGATGTCTCTTACTCGGCTGAAGGTATTGTCCGAAAGTGACGATATCAACACCAGCTGCACGGATGTCTTCGAGGGCTTCCTGGATTTCTTTCCATTCTTCTCCAAGACCAACCATGAGAGATGTTTTCGTCTGAATATGCGGGTAATTCTCTTTGTAGAATTTAAGGCAATTAAGTGTCTTCTCATAACCAGCGCGTGGATCACGAACCGGGTGAGTGAGGCGTTTCACTGTTTCAAGATTTTGCGCAATCACGAACGGATTCGATTTTGCGAGTTTATGCATGAACTCTGGAATGCCGGCGAAGTCTGGAATCAGAACTTCAACTTTTGTCTCAGGATGATCTTGGTTCACACGCTCAACAACAGCAGCGAAGTGACCTGACCCGTGATCAGCTACATCATCACGATCCACAGAAGTGATCACAACATAACGAAGCGACATCGTGCCAACCATCTTCGATGTGTTCTCAATCTCTTCATGATTGATGAAGCCTTTCGGATTTCCGGTTTTCACGTGACAGAATTTACAAGCGCGTGTGCATGTATCACCAAGGATCATCACAGTCGCTGTGCGTGCGCTCCAACACTCAGAGATGTTCGGACATTTCGCCTCTTCACAAACAGTCGAGAGACCCTTCTCACGAAGATTATCTCTGATGTCCTTGAAGTCATCTCCCGTGGGAAGTTTAACTTTAAGCCACTCGGGCTTACGCTGGTATTTGTCTTTGTCGAAGTATGTAACGGCCATGAAGCGTATTTATCATAGGGGGGCCCTTTCGACTAGAGGCGAGACTGTTTTGTATAGCTTTTAAGTGGTTGATTTTACGGGTTTATCGTGTGGACGACTTTCCCACCTGACGTGAACTGGATGTTCTGGATCCCTGAGAGAATCGTTGTGACTCCGAGGAAATTCTTTGAAGCATTAATCTTGAAGGAGTCGAACGGAATGCGTTTGTTATTCGCGATAAGGAAATTTGTGATTTTGCCTTTGTTGTTAACAACATCGATTGTCACATTCATCGCTTTTTCTGACGGAGCTTTTACTTTGATTGAAAGTCTTCCACCAGTTGAAGGCTTGAATTTTCCAACTGCTTTCACATTTACTTCAGCTCCGGCTGCTTTAACAAGTGAGAGACCAGCAGCTGAGTTGATATCACTTACTTTATAAGCTGAATTACTGGCTTTATTTGGGTGTGCTTGTTCATTCTTGTAATTGTCCTCTGCAAGAAGATCATCACGGTAATGAATCTTATCATCCACGCCGTCTTTCAAATAAATACGTCCCCAATAAATATCTTTACCGATGATTGGAGCTTCGAAGTTTGTTTCGATTGAAAGGGCAAGTCGAAGAGGAAGGCCTAGAGGTCTGCGTTTGAAATCGCGTTTGATTCCACTGCCCATAGTCTCAAACATCTTGGTATTTTCATCACCAAGAATGGAAGGAGCAGCAGGATAATAACAATCATCAACTTCTGCGAAGACAAGGAAGGGAACGAACAATGTGATTAGAATCAGAGATTTCATCAAAATGATTATCTCAATATTTTTCAAAGAGGGATATGCAGGCACTCTTTGACCACTGGGGAAAGAAGTACTTGAGTATTCAGGTTGAGATTTCCTGATTTCGGACTCCTATACCAATGGATCAACCGATTATCGTGTTCAAGAACTGCTTCAAATCCCTGTTTCACAGGGTGGAGCGACCGAACAATAAAAGGAAGACCGTTAGCATTCATTTCCCAGGCGTGATCTGGAACAATCAGAATGCCGTCATCTTTTCCAATGTCCTGAAGTTCAAATGAACCCCACGACGTCGTCCAGACATTGTCAGACCTCTTTGTGGAAAAGAAATTTCTGTATCCCATGAACTTTGCAACGAATAAGTTTTTCGGAGATTTCATGAGTTCAGTCGGTGTGGAAAACTGCTCAAATTTACCAAAGTTCATGAGTGCAATTTTATCTGAAAACTTCAAAGCTTCATCAAGATCATGAGTGACCCAGATGACTGTGAGATTTTGATCTTTAATGTATTGGAAAAGACCTTTCAGGATATCTTTACGAGTGAACGGATCAAGATGAGTGAAAGGTTCATCCATTAACAAAAGTGCAGGACGATTGATGAGTTCTTTTGAAAGAAGAATCTTCTGCATCTGGCCTGAAGAGAGTTCATCCAGGTTCTGTCTGAGTTGAAACGTGAATTCAAAAGTATCAGCGAGGTTACGTGCCAGTTGAATCTTCTTCTCATCTTCAATTTCAAGAGTGACGGATTGAACGAGAAACTTCTGAACATTCATTGAAGGCAATGATTCATCGGAAGGAAAGAATGTCACACTTCCATCAGCAGAAAATGAACCACCATCAGAATTGATTTTTTTCGAGAGAATTTTCAGGAGTGTTGATTTACCACTTCCGTTAGGACCCATGACACCGAGGATTTCGCCTTTATTAAGTGAAAAAGACAACTGGTGAATACCAGCGATGCCTCGCTTATCAAATTGTCGGTAGAGATTTTCCACACGGATCATGCGTTTTTTCTTATCACTAAAAAGACGCCCGCGAAAAGCAGAATTATCCCGAGGATTCGTTGCATGTTCACTGGATTGGCCGTAAGCCCGAGAAGTCCGTAATGATCAATCGCCACCGAGCAGATTAGTTGTCCTGCAACGAAAGAAGCGATCATTGCACTCGCTCCCATTTTAGGAATGAAAAAGAGAGATGATCCGACGAAAATGGCACCAAGAATTCCTCCGAGATAGAGGTGGGTTGGTGCCTGACCAAGGCGTTTAATATCACCGAAACCGCCGTTTAACATCACCAGAATCGAGACAACAATCGCACCCACTGAAAGTGAGATGAAGGCTGCAAGGTAAGGGTGCTTGAAAAATCTTGTGAGCTCAGCATTAAGTGCTGCCTGGACCGGCATCAGGGCCCCGATAAGAATGGCAAGTGCGACAAAACCGAAGATCATATCGACCTCTAGAGGGAGTTATGCTTAAATTATAACCATGACTCTAACACAATTAAACTACATTATCGCTGTTGATCGTTGCCGGAATTTTGCCCAAGCGGCCAAAGAGTGTTTTGTCACTCAGCCAACGCTTAGTATGCAGATCCAGAAGCTCGAAGATTATCTTCAGATCATTATTTTTGACCGCTCGAAGTCGCCGGTTGAGCCGACTCCGATGGGTAAGAAAGTTCTCGATTACGCACGAAAAGTGATGACGAATGCCCAGCAACTTGAAGAGTTGTCAAAATCACTTCGTGGAGAAGTGAAAGGTGAATTCATCCTTTCAGTCATTCCAACTCTTGCTCCATACATCCTTCCGCTCTTTGTTCAGAAATTTGTTCAGGAGTACCCGGAAGTTGAGTTGAAAATTTACGAGAATCAGACCGATGAAATCATCCGCCTCCTGAAAGAAGGTAAGATTGATGGTGCTATTCTTGCTGCTCCACTCGAAGTGAAAGAGCTTACTGAAGAGCATATCTTCTTTGAGCCATTCAAGATCTTTCTTTCACCAGAGCATGAACTTCTGAAAAAGAAATCGATTGATGAAAAAGACTTAAACCTTGGTGAGGCGTGGCTTCTGAAAGAAGGTCATTGTCTTCGTGCTCAGGCGCTTCAACTATGCCAGGTGAAAAAGACTTCTGATAATAAACACTTGTTCTTTGAGGCCGGAAGCCTTGAGACTCTCATCAATATGGTGAAGTCTTCAAAAGGTTTCACTGTGCTTCCATATCTCGCGACGACAAATCTTTCCGACAAAGATGTCAAACTTCTTAAAGATTTTAAGAATGCTGTTCCTGTTCGTGATATTTGTTTTGTGACTGGTCCTCACTCAATGAAAAAATCAGTTGAGAAGGCACTACTGAAAGTGATTAATAAAAATATTCCGAAAGAATTGAAGAAAGCATCAGGCTCTGAGGTTCTTGGCATCCACTGATTTCTTTCTGATAAAAAGAAAAGATTCAATCGTATACCAGGCAAGAGCAATCCAGATGAGAATAAAAGTCTGAAGCTTTGCCTGGCTCAATGGCTCGTGAAGAACGGCCCATCCACACAGAAATTTAAGGCTTGGAGAAAGATACTGGATCATTCCCAGAGTCTGGAGTTTCAATCTTCGAGTACTGAAAGCAAATAAAATAAGCGGAATACAAGTCACAAGACCTGAGAGTGAAAGTACCAGCATGCGCCAGCTCTCAATCTGCGAAAAAAGTGTGAGTGGAGTCGTAGGGAGAGTGAACCAGTAAATTAAAACAAATGGTGTTACAACCATCGTTTCAAAGGTTAGTCCTTCCATTGATCCAACATGAGTCACTTTGCGGATAAGACCATAAAGAGCAAAGGTGAGTGACAATACCAGAGCGATCCACGGAAAGTGAGCGAGATCCGTCTGAAAAGCGAGAAGGACAATCGCCACAATCGCAAGGATGATCGCAGGCCACTGAGTAGGTCGGAGTTGTTCTTTGAGAATCAACCAGCCCATGAAAACGTTGATCAATGGATTCAGGAAGTAGCCCATGCTTGCTTCAAGAACTTTACCGATATTCACTGCATAGATATAGAGAAGCCAGTTTGATGAAATCAACACAGCAGAAAGGATCAACATGTATCTGGTTTTCGGGATCAACCAGATTTCCTTGATCGTATACATTTTCTTTTTATAAACGAGAATCAGAGTCAACGTGATGAGAGACCAGAGGAGTCTGTGTCCAAAAAGATCCCAAGCACCCACATCCGAGAAAATCTTCCAGAATAAGGGAAATAATCCCCAGAGAGAAAAGGCAGTGATGGCAGCTAAGTGAGCACTTGTAATGTTCATCTGAGATTAAACTTATTCTTAATTCTGAAAGCGATATAGATAGCAATAAGTGAAGTCATGATCGCAATAAAACCAACATAATTATAATTTGTGAGAGCACCCGCTGCAGTTGATCCGATGATCAAACCTGCAACTTGAGAAGCAGCTCCTGATGAAATCTGTCTTGCCGCATTTTCAAGACTCATGAATGTTCCGCGCTCCTGAGGTTTTACAACCGCAGAGATAATCGTCATCGCTGGGATAAATCGTCCTGATCCCGTCATCGTAAAGAGTGATGTTGAAACAAGTGCTAACCACAATGGAAGACCTGCAGGAAGGTTTGT
>JBEIQF010000131.1:0-8422 GCA_040376635.1 Halobacteriovoraceae bacterium | reverse complement strand
ATACTCAAATTTCATTTCATCATTTTTTTCTGAAGCGCCAAGTGTGTAGAGCAATGGATACCAGTGATCCGGTGTTGGAATAGAAAGTTTTCCTGCTTCTGTTGTCATCGCTTCATGGGTGAGTGATTTAAAATCACGCTGGATGATTTTCTGTTTTACGTATTCATCAAATTCAATCGCCCAGTCGTAGGCCTTCGCATTCGGATCCCAGACAATTTTTCGTAGGTTGTGAACGATGTTCCCACTTCCTACAATCAGCACACCTTTCTCACGAAGCTTTCTGAGCTCCTCGCCCACTTTCACGTGATACTCAGGAGGCTGTTCCATATAAATCGACATCTGAAGGACCGGAATGTCGGCCTCTGGATACATGTGTTTCAGTACCGACCACGTACCGTGATCAAGTCCCCACATCTCGTTATCGATATTGATTTTTGGATCAGTGATTACAGATTGAATCATCTTCGCAGTTTCAGGACTTCCCGGAGCATTGTACTGAACATCAAAGAGTGGTTGTGGAAAGCCATAGAAGTCGTGAATCGTTTTTGGATTTTGCATACCCGTAACCCACGTGCCTTCGCTCATCCAGTGGGCCGAAACGCAGAGGATAGCGGTTGGGCGCTCGATGCGAGTCCCGAGCTGATTTAAGGTTTTCGTGAACTGGTTATCCGCGATGGCATTCATCGGAGAACCATGCCCCAGAAAGAGGACGGGCATTTTAGGGCCTGATTTTCGGTCTAATAGACCTTTTAAAGCACTTGTCCCAGTCATCACTACCCCTCCAGCTAAAAGCCCCATAAAGATGCGTCTATCCATCCACCCATTGTACTCCTTTCCCCCGGGAATCAGAGTAAAACTAACTTATCGACCCCATAGGCCATGCTTATGTTGTTGAATGGCCCTGAGCAGTAAAATAACAAAATTAGACGGGATGGTTTTTCTTCAATACGATTAATGATGTCAAAGGAAGGACTATGAAAACAATTATTACAGCTATTGTAGCGTCTCTTATTTCTCTTTCAGCTTCTGCTCAGGTTCTGGAAGCAAAATCATTTCAGGAAATCATCGCTGACATCGAGGCCGCTGACTTCACTTACCAGGACAGAGGTATGGTTTTTGGATTTAATACAATCCAGAGCTGCACGTATGTTTCTGAAGACATCGCTATCATCAAGAACTACTGCTTTCCGGTGAAAAAATATCCAGCGCGCGGATACACGATCATCTCTGCTAAATACGGCATGATTGATCTTTACGAAGAAAGAATTGATGACCTTCTTAAGCGCGATATCCAGATCACACAATTCCCGGAAATCCTCGCTCCCTACCTTACAACACCGATGCCTGAACATAAGACTCAAAGTCTTTCTGGTGTGATCGAGAAAATGTACAACAGATTCTTGCCTGCTTGTTGGTCTACATCTTTCAGCTTCTACACTGAAACTCCTGATGCTAATTGCTCAGTTTCGACAGATTATGTTCAGGGCTTCGATGCCTGGGCAAACGAGACTCAAACAATTCTTCTCGATGAAGCTTCGTGGTTAGAACTGGTTAAGACGATCGACGGAAAATTGACACCAATCCAGTAAAACAAATCCTTTTGATGTCAGATAATTTGAACATCTTTTATCTGACATCAAGCCTCACCTCTTGCATCATCTCGAGACACACACTGTTCTAAAATTTCGAGGGAGTTTCGATTGGAAACACGCAAGCTGAGTGAGCTTAAGGCCACAAATCCGTACTTACGTATGGGTACTGACGTAACTGAACTAGAAAAATCAATCGGGACTCTTGGTCTCATCGCTCCTCTGGTTATTTCCCCTGACAACGTTATTCTCGCAGGTGCCCGCCGTTATCAGGCGATGCTTAATCTTGGTTTCTCTGAAGCACCAGTGATGGTGGTTGATAAGAATGAACTTGAGCGTGAGCTCGTTTCAATCGATGAGAACCTTGTTCGTAAAGACCTCTCTAAACTTGAAGTTGAATCACACCTTCGTCGTGCAAAAGAAATCTACACAGAACTCAATCCTGTGGAAGAAATCGTTACGAAGACTGAAAGTGAATCAGCTGAATCGACAGACGTAAAAAAAGAAGTGTTACCGGCAGACGGGTTTCTGATGATGGTTTCGGAGAAGACTGGACTATCGAAGAAGCAGATCCATGAGGCGATCAACCGCGATGAAATGGCGGCAACTGTTGTGAAAGAAGCACGCCGTAATGGTGAGCTTTCTCTTTCTCAGACAAACGAAATCGTGAAACTTAAAAAAGAAGAACAAGAGATTGCTATTGAGCACATCAAGGAACTTCCTGTTCGCGATATTAAAAAGTTTGTGAAGCTTGCAAAAGTTCACGGTGTTGAAGAGGCCATTGAGCAAACTCCTGCTGATCCTCTCATGAATGAGTTCATGGACATTAATTCAAATCTCAAGAAGCTTGTGAAGAAAATGAAGCAGCTTAAGCTTGAAGGCATCACGTTCTCTGAATTCCCGGATGAAACTCAGAAACTTTTCGCTCAGATGATGGATATGACGGGTGAAGATCACTACGCTCACTCTTCACGTGATATGGAAATGGATTCCATTCATCAATGAAAACACTCCTCCTAATTCTTTCAGTCGTTGTTTCTTTTGATAGTTCCGCTGGATTACGCGAGAGGATCAAAGAAAGAATCCTGAAGAAGATGGAGGAAAAGCCTGCTCCGGAAGCGTCCACTGATGTGACGACAAAGATTGAGAGGCCAGGCACTTACACTTTCAAAATTTCCCAAGATGGCATGGACCGTTTCTACATGGTCCATGTTCCTAAAAACTACAATCCGAAAAATCCCGCACCACTCCTCTTCGCTATTCATGGCGGAGGTGGAAATATGAAAATTCAGGCGAATGATGAGTACTACAAGCAGATTTCTAAATCTGAGGAAGTGGGATTTATCGCCGTATTCCCGAATGGGTATTCTAAATTTCAAAGCGGATCATTTGCCACGTGGAATGCGGGCAAATGTTGCGGTGATGCCCGCGATAAAAAAATCGATGATGTTTCTTTCTTTAAAACGATGGTGAAAAATCTTTCTTCGCAGATGAATATCGATCCGAAAAAGATTTATGCTACCGGAATGTCTAACGGTGCGATGATGGCCTATCGCCTCGCTTGCGAGATGACTGATACGTTCGCAGGCATTGCTGCCGTTGCCGGAACAGACAACACAATTGACTGCAAACCGACAAAAGCGATTTCTATTCTCCACATTCACGCGAAAGATGATGATCACGTGAATTTCGAAGGTGGTGCTGGAAAGAAGGCCGCTTCCGCTGACAAAATTACAAACTTCAAGTCTGTTCCTTCTACCATTGAGAAATGGGTTGAATTCAATCAGTGCTCAAAAGCAGAATCATCTTCAGTCATGTATCAGCAAGGTTCATTCTGCACGATCTATCCTAAATGTCGCGATAACGTAAAAGTGGATTTGTGTGTAACACCGACTGGTGGTCATTCATGGCCAGGTGGGAAAAAGCCACGTGGCGAGAAAGACACTTTCCAGGGTCTTTCTGCCAACGATGTGATGTGGAACTTCTTTAAGCGTTAGAAACTGCCCTACCAAAATGGTGATTGAGTTAGAAAAAACTACCTAGATAACCAGTCATTTTTTATTTCACCCTGCGAAAATACACTAATTTTTTCCATCATTTAATTCTTATCTTCTTTCACTCCTGATTTGCATATGACGGGCATGAATAGAATTTGTCCAAACCATTATTGTGCATGCCCAGTAAATGTCATTAAAGATGGATCCTTTCGCCGCCAGGAAGATTCAAAAACCATCCAACGTTATAGATGCAAAAGTTGTGGAACGAGATTTTCCAGCGCTACTTTTTCGACGACTTACAGACAGAAAAAAAGAAGAGTAAACTCTGAACTTTTGAGACTTCTTGCTTCTGGAATTTCCATGCGAAGATCAGCTCTGTTGTTGAATGTAAATCGCAAGACGATTGAAAGAAAACTTCCTTACCTGGCAGCCGTTTGCAGGCTTCGGAACCAGAAAGCACTTCAAAAATTAAAAGGGCGTGTTCACAATATTCAAATCGATGATTTGATCACTAAAGAGAACTCAAAACTTAAACCATTATCAATAAGTATCGCAGTTGATGAGAACCGACGAACAATCCTTGCGGCCGAGGTATCGCAAATACCTGCATTCGGACATCTGGCAAAAATGGCATTAAAAAAATATGGCAAAAGAAATGATGAACATTTTGAAGGGCTCACGAGGCTTTTCCAGAAAATCACGCCGATCGTTTCAAGCGAGGTGCAGGTCAAATCAGATGAGCACCAACGTTATCCGGGATTTATTTCCGCGTATCTTCCAAAAGCAAAACACTTGAGCTTCAAAAGTGAGCGTGGATGTGTCGCTGGCCAAGGCGAACTCAAAAAAACGATGTTTGATCCGCTATTTGTAATTAACCATACTTGCGCCATTCTGCGCGCAAACATCAATAGACTAATACGAAAAACTTGGTGCACGACTAAAGATCCCAAGCGCTTAAAAGACCACCTGGATGTATTTATTTATTTCTATAATAAGAATTTAATTAAAGAATTCTGACACCATTCAAGTAAGGCAGTTTCTAAGCGTTAGTCTAGAAATTGTTTTCGTTGAACCAGCGTTTCTTCAGCGCCAGTTTGTGTTCGAAGTCGTATTCATCATCAAGATTTGTGATGGGATACTCCGCTTGAACAACTGCCGCTCCGTTTTCATCAATAACTGAAATCTTTGAAATATCTGAATGAATCGCCAGAACATCATGGATCTCAGAAAGCTTTCTATCACCGAAATTCTGTTCACGATCAAAACGACCAACATGAATGTAGCCAAGTGAAAGACGTTTATCATTTGGATCTTTTCCAATCGAAATTAGCCAATTGTGAATCTCTTCCTTACGTTTTTTGAACCATTCAGGATCAGGAGTTCCCCAGACTACATTAAACTCACCTGAATAGTAGCGAAGCCCGGAAATCTCCTCTGAAGAGGCCACATTGTCACGATCATCAAAGGCCTCATCCCAACGCTTCCCTACCTGGCAATAATGCAGATAAACGCCACCGAAATACTGATGAAATTCAAATGAATCATAGTCTTCATCATGGAGATCAAATCTAGGAGCTTCTGTAAACCCACAGAGAATGGCAGGATTTAAAACTTCTGGCCCCCACTTCCTGACAAGCTTAAAACAATCAGCAAAACTCTCCAGCTCATGGCAAAGATGGTTGAGCCTTCCAATGGCCAGCCTTATATCGAAAGGAGCAGCCTTTAAATATTCAGAGACATTCCACACCTGTCCATTCAACATAGAAAAATGATGATGGAGATCGTTCATAACTTCCTGAACCAGCTCTCCGTCTTTAAGCACGGTTTCTGGTGAAAAGTGCATATCGATATAATAGGGAACAGGCCACGTCCCTGTTTTATTAAACTCATTAATCGTAGCGACTGCTTTGTTCAGTTGATCACAAAGAAAGGCCACGTCACGGTGAGAATTCATGAAACCAATAAAACAAAAATGTTTCTCAAGGAAATGTTTATTTGAAATATTTTTTGAAAATTCCCCTAACCAGCGATGAGTAATAGGAAGATCATAAAGATCCATCGTAAGTTTGAACCCGGATTTCTTATCTTTTGGGTTAATAAGATCAAGAACGACTTTTTGTGGGAGGAGTTTCATAAAAATAGATTATAGTAGTTTTATGGAATTCAACCCTAAATTTTTGAGAATATTCATTGATGCCGACGGATGCCCTGTAAAGGATGAGGTCTATAAAGTGGCCGCCCGTTATCAGTTAAAAGTATTCGTAGTCGCCAATAAATCAATCAATATCCCACTTCATCCCTCTGTTGAAATGGTTGTTGTTTCACAGGGACCTGATGAAGCAGACAACTGGATCGCTGAACATATCGAAGAACATGATATTTGCATTACGTCCGATATCCCGCTTGCCGACAGATGCCTCAAGAAACTGGCACGAGTACTCGGTCATCGCGGAGATGAGTTCGATGAAGACATGATTGGAAACGCACTCGCTTCAAGAGAGCTCTTTAAACACCTGCGTGAAATGGGTGAAATGAAAGGCGGACCGGCCGCCTTTGATAAAAGGGACCGGTCAGAATTTCTAAATGCTTTAGATCGGATTATTCAGAGTATTAAGCGGAAATCGCGCTGATCTTTGTCTTCTCGTATTCAAAAATCTCAAAGAAGAAGTATTTCTCAAACCACATGTGAGCACTAGTGCCTAATAGCTTCTCAAGTCTCTGCATGTTGATCTTGCCCGTCTGAAGGGCAGAAATGATATTGTAATCGTCCTGAGTCACATAGAAGAGCATTCCCTTCTTGTACGAGTACACCATGAACTGACCATTCTCTTCCACAAGCTTATAGTCAGTCGAAAGTTGCAGGCCTGAAATCCCGCGATCACTCCAGAGAGACTTGAACTTTCTCTTCGTCTCATTCATGTTGCACATGATGTTGATGTTACGAAGTTTCAGGAACACTTCTGCTTCCTGTTCCGCTGTCATCCCGCTCTTTCTTGCAAAATCACGCGAGTGATAACCATTGTTCTGAGCTTTCATGTAAGGAAGATCCGGATCCACTGACAAGTCATAGTTCTCAGGGGCCTTGTCCATTTTCGTATTCACCGAAAGGTAGAATTTAAAAACAGCAAGCTGAGAAATGGAATCCTGGAATTGAGCAATATCAGCAATGGTCTGCTGAGCTTCTTCATATGTCGTTGTTGGATAATTCGGAATAAGATTCACTTTCAGATTTACGCCGTACTTCTTAGCAAGGCGGAAGTTCTCAAGGATGTCTGCACGACGTCCCTGCTTCTGCATAAGCTCAAGCACGCGGTCTGAAGTCGACTCTGTACCAAAGACAATAATCCCAATCTGGGCCTTACCTGCTTCAATGAAGAAGTCTTCGGTGAGGTTCTTATTGTTGATCATGTACGAATAAGTTCTAAGCGGGAAATTTTCCGAGTTCGCCTTGATCGCGAGTTCTTTGTAGAACTTCGGTGGTACCGCATCTGAAATAAGATTCACTCGGTAATCAGGGTATCTTTCACGTAGCGCCTTAATCTCGTCATAAACGATATCCACCGAGCGTGAGATATATCGGAAGCCACCAAGATCACCCATGAGAATATAATCACAGAAAGAGCATTTACCCCAGTAACAGCCTTTGTTCACCATCACAGGAATAAGCGGGTTATCGTAGTTCTCCATTCCATCAAACTGAGTTTGCGGAAGAGCATCAAGCATTTTCGTTGTAGCAGTTGAACCTGTCAGAGGCTCAGTGAAGAATGTATCAGGACAGTTCTCAATCACTTCAGAGATTTTCTCTTCAGCAAAACCAGTGAACACAACGTTAAACATTTTGTAGCGGGCAATTTCATCAATGAGTTCTTTTGGAAGAAGAGAAACCTGAGCACCACCAAGAATCACGTGAGTCTCTGGAGAGCGCATTTTGATTTGTCTTGCGATCTCAAGCGTGAATGGAAGCTGATCACCAAAAGCACAACTTAAACAAATCGTGCGGCCATCAAGCTTCAGTTCATCGATCATTGCTTTTAATTCATTCTTCACCGCCGGAAGAACATTCATTCCGCGTTCACGGTAGTCAGCAATACTCTTCAGATCTTGAAAGATATAATCTTTGATGTAATTCGCATTAGTCACAAGTGCTTCGTAATGAATCTGCTCACCCGAATTCATTTTCTCTTTCAAAAGCTGAAGATGAGTCAGACCAGACAACACAAAAAAGTTTGCAGTTTTGTCACGAGTCGTATCAGCGAGAAGAGTTTTGTAATGAACTTCCACAGCATCGAGGATGTGACGTTTACCCATTCGACGAACGAATTGATTGTTCAGATCCAGGTTCTCCACTTCATGTCCCTTCTCACGCAAAATGGTCGTAAGCAAATGGGGTGCTAAGTAAGGAGACTTGGAGGCGCTTGGCAGGAAGGGCGGGAAGATAAATGTTACGTTTTTCATAGCTATTATTATAAGGGGAAAGCCCGTTTTCATTCGGAGAAAAACTTTTCCCCGTAATAGCTTAGTGGAATCGAATGATATTTCAGGATTTTAGGGAGTTGTCATATAAGGCTTAAGGGAAATCAGACCACTTTTTGGGCCAGCGGCAACTAGGGTTCCAGGTTATTGCGATTTACTCTCACGTAAAGGACTTTTGCCCCTTCGAAATACTTAAATACAGAAGCTGATTTATTCATCAGGCTTTCTTCAACTGAAGGAATCTGCGGAGCAATTTCGATGAAGAGATAGTCAGGAAGATGAAAAGTTAAACCGAATCTTTGATCACCAAGATCTTCCACAACAAGTCGCCCTTTATCGAGCACTGCTTTTTCTTCTGCTGTT
>JBEIQF010000451.1:0-2395 GCA_040376635.1 Halobacteriovoraceae bacterium | reverse complement strand
CGGTGATCCTGATCTTGGCATGAAAGCTACTGTAGTGAATGACGGTAAGGGCGAAGATGAGCCATGGAGACTAATGATCTCTATGTCTGAAACAGGTGACGATAACAAAGTTGAATTCCCATATCTCTACTTAGTCGATGGTGAAGTGGATATCTATTTTGAAAATGAAAGACCAGCCCAGGATGCAAAAATAAAACTGGACGGGTTCGAAGTAGAAGTTCCATCTAACAAAGTGACAGATCTTATTCCTGGTGTGACCATTGATCTTAAGAAGGCCAAACCTGGTGAAGAAATCAACATTGAAATCACTGAGGATATTCAGAAGATCGGTGGAAAGATTTCAGGTCTGGTTGATAACATCAACAACGTTCTGAAATTCATCAAAGAACAAAACACACTCGATGAGAAGACTGATACATCAAGAACTCTCGGTGGTGATTTAACTCTTACGACAATTGAAGGAAAAATCCGTACAGCGGTATTCACTTCAGTGCCTACGGATGCAGGTCCGATGCGTATGGGTGATCTTGGTATTACCTTCCAGCGTGACGGTTTACTTAAATTCGATCAGGCGAAATTTGAAGCAGCATTATCTAAAGACTATAAAGCAGTGGCACAGACACTTACCGGGAAATATACACCGGAAGGCGGGAAGACAAATGGCTTCGTCGACATTCTTGATGAGACCGCTAAGATTCTTCTTAACCAGCCAAGTGGTGTGCTTTCAAGTCGTAAAGCAGGATTACAATCTCAGGTTAACCAGATTGACCGTCAGATTGTGAACCGCCAGCGAATCATTGCTCAGAAAGAAGAAGTATTGAAGGCCAAGTTTGCCCGACTGGAAGAGACGATCTCTAAGATCAAAGGTCAGGGAGCAGGACTTGCAGGATTTGCCGCCCCTCCGGGCGCAATGCAATTATGATAAAATAAGAGCGACATAGGAGGAGGGTCCCATGAGCTACGGTTTAGGTGCATATAAAAAGACTTCAGTTGAGACAGCAAGCAAGGAGCAAATTCTCCTTATGCTTTATCAAGCAGCAATTAAAAACTGTAAGAAAGCTATTGAAGCAATCGAGCAGAAGAATCTCGCTAAAAAAGGCGAGTACATCGGCAAAATGCAAGACATCATCGTCGAGCTTTCAAACAGCTTAGACTTTGAAGTTGGTGGTGACGTTGCGAAAGAACTCGCATCACTTTACGACTATATCCTCTATTCGAGCACTCAAGCGAATATCAAGATTGAGAAGAGTCATCTTGAAGGTTGTCTTAAAGTTCTCAACACACTTTATGATGGCTGGACAGAAGCGATTAAAAATCTCAAGACAACAAACGGTACTTCCAAGAGCGCTTAATGGAAAAATTCACCCTCCTATTCTCTGAATATCTCCTAAAAGCAATCACTATGACGGAAAACTTTCTGGCATGTGATTTTTCGAAAGACGTTAAATTCGAAGATTTCACGAATAACCGTGAAAGATTATTTCAAGTGATCGAACAGATCTCTCAGCAAGTTGACTGGAACCAAGTAGACCAGGAAACACGCATTGAGTTCGACAGACAAATTGAATATATCAAAAAACTTGATGACCAAGTCATCCTGAAACTACAGCAGTATCAGGAAGAAGTCAGAAAAGACATCGAACAGACAGTACGTAGCAAAGACAATGTTAAAGGCTACAACCTTTCTGACGTGAAGTAAGATGTGAAAAAGCTTCTCATCATTCAGCAAGACGAAGCTTATTTTCTCTTTGAAACACTTCAAGTCATCGAAAAATTCCAATCTCATTTAAAAGAATTCGAAGTAACGGTCCTCATCGACGAAAAAGCGATGAAGACCGTCTACGATAAATCAGCTCCTGTTCTTAAAATCCTAACGACAGACGAACAGAAAGTTAAAAATGTTTCTTACGACGTTACTGTAAACCTTTCACTCAATGACAAGAGCGCCCATCTCCACAGTGAAATCGTCTCAACCAAGAAATTAGGCGCATATTTTAACAATGAGCTCCTGCAGGTTGATGACTTGTGGTCTACTTATCTCCTTACTCTGAAAGGCAAAGCTCCCTTCCTGACATTTCACATGCAGGATATTTACCGGAACATTCTTGGCTTTAAATACGTCATCCCTCCGAAGAAACATTACTCACCCATCAGGCAGATTGCTTTCGGCGCGGTAGCGACGCAGTTGTTCTCAGCAGAAGAACAGGAAAACCTGGTTCATGAATTGTCTCTGAGCTTTCCTCAGTGTTCTTTGAAAGATATCTCTGAAGTTGATCTGATTGAGGATGTTTCTCATACACTCTACGTGGGTCCGGCGAGTCTTGAATCTTTGAAGTTCTGTGAAGCTGGTGGTAAAGGCATTTTTCTATCTTCTGTTTTCCAGGGATTTAATCTT
>JBEIQF010000059.1:0-12897 GCA_040376635.1 Halobacteriovoraceae bacterium | reverse complement strand
CCGGCCTCTTTTGAAGGAGTCGCTCCGAAAAGTTCATAGACTTTCGAAACCGGGAATGTGCAGTTAAAAGTTTTTTCGATCGCCGGACTTAAAACCTTGGCGAGCTCAAAGCGAAAATGATCATGATGTTTAAACATAAAAAAGATTATCTAATCAATCTTGATAGACATCAAGATATGTTTTCCAATGTGTGGAATTGAAAAGGGCTCGCCATGTGGCTCGAACCCAACATTAGTATAGAAGCCAATGGCCTTCTCTCTGGCGTTACACCAAAGAAGCGTGCACTGGTTTTGCTTAATAACAGGGAAAGCTGTGCGAAGAAGAGCAGAAGACAGACCCTGTCCCTGATATTCAGGAAGAGTCGCCATGCCTCTTAAGCGGTACTGGTGTTGTTCGGGGAATTTTTCGTTTTTCTCAAAATAGAACGAAGCAACACTAACAAGTTTTTTGTCTACAAATGCACCCAGATGAAAAGTGAGTTCATCGTTGTCGCCCTGAAAGATGCAATCATCCAGAGTCCCATTCGGACGCAGCATTTTATGTCTGATATGGTGTGTATCAATAGGTTTGATTCGTAAAACTTGCACGAAAAACACAATAAAGGAGAGTGAACCCTTTGGAAAGATTTAAAAAAGACTCACCCGAATTAAATGTTCTAGCCCAAGTTTTCCAACTGTCTGTGCGAAAGTTCCGAACACAACATCCGGAATTTTTGAATCCGGACCGCGCCAGTCGGTTTTGAGTCCCATCAAACAAAACTTTCCAACATTTTGAACAATAACTTTGCCTTGAAGGCCTTTCAGGAATCCATCTTCAAAGGTGAATGGATAAACTCCTTCTCCTTTAATACGAGGAATTTTAAATCCGACGATCATAGGGAAAGGAAGAAGAGCGTGATCGATCGTGAAAGAAAATTTCTGGCTTTTCTCGTCGTACTTACTCGTTTTAATGAAGTCCATGTAGTTATGATAATTCTCATAGAGAGAAAGTTTTCTCATGGCCCGGGTACAATTTCTCGGATGTACGCCTGAAACAAACAACATTAGTTGTTGTTCTTTTTCCGTAGGAGAATCGACTTTACCTGTTGATATGACTTCTCCTTTCAATAAATCTTCTAATTGTCCTTCAGAAGGTGAATAAAAAGGTTTAAGCTCCTCGGATATCTTAGAACTAAATCCTGCAGGAAGATTCACTTTGGTCTGGGCCAAAGTTCTTTCATTGATAAAAAAACTCAAGATAAGTAGAAAAAATCGGCATCTCATTTGTTGACCTAGTGTTCGGGATGACCTTAATCTTATCCTATTGATTTTCTTGCAAGCAACTTTAAAGGAGTATGGCGATGGCCGTCGAAGAAGTGAAGCGCCGTGGCGGAAAGGTCAAAGAAGCTCTTATTGAAAGCAAAGACCAACGCTGGCACTGTCGTAATCGAGTAACTCTTGTTTTCGGTTCAAATGATATCGAAGAACTCGATACATACGTTTATACAAAAGACTCATTAGAATTTAAGAAAGTAAATTTCCACCAGGCGAAATCGAAAGCGATCGAAGAAATTCTCGATAACTGTATCGATGAGTTTTATCGTGGTCACGTAACTGAAATTCACGTTAACCTTTCTCCAGACCAGAAAGTAGTGACTGTTCAGGATAACGGAATTGGTTTTCCACTCGCGAAAATGAAGGACGTTTATACTGAGTTCAGAACTGGTTCTAAGTTTAAAGATGAAGAAGTAGATGAGAAGGGTTTCCTTTACCGTACACTTGGCCAGAACGGTCTTGGTGCTTCGGCAACTTGTCTTACATCAGATATGTTCAAGGCAACAGTTCGTCACTATAACTCGAAGAAAGAGCAGACTTACGAATTCATTGATGGAGCTCTTAAAATCAACAAGACTAAAGAGAAGCCTTTCAAAGGTCCATCTGGTGTTCGCGTTGAACTGACTCTCGCAAAAGAAGTTTATAAGAACCAAATCGTAGATAAAGAGCTTCTTCGTAAGCGTATCATCGATCTTGCTTACAATAACCCAGGTCTTACATTCTATTATAATGATGAGAAATACCTCTATAAGAAAGGTCTTTTTGAACTTGCTCAGCGTATTGATCCAGCGACTGCCCAGCTGATCGGCGATGAGAAATATGTTTATGAAACTCAAAATATCAAAGGTGCCAAAGTTAAGGCACAGATCGATATTCACGTTTCTGTAACGTTTGATAAGAAGTCTGATGAGAAAGAAAGAATGATTTCTTTTGTTAACTCAACTCCGACTTACGATGGCGGCTTCCACCACGATCGTATCAAGCGTCTTTATATCAACACGATCAAGGAAAAACTTGAGAGAACAGCGAAGAAAGACAAGTTAACTCTTGTTGATAACGATGTTCTTGCTGGTATGACTTTTGTGATCGGTGTTGTGATGCCGAACCCTCGTTTTGAATCACAGACTAAGCGTAAGCTCGTTCGTGATACGCTTCTTGAAAAAGCACTTGAAACTTTCATGGCCGATGGCCTTGTGAAATTCATGCGTAAGAATCAGGAGCTTCTCGACCATATTATGGAAAGAGCTAAATCCCGTCAGCGCTTGATGGATCTTAAAGATGCATCAAAACTAGCGAAGAAAGGGAAAAAGCAGAGAGTTGAAAAACTTCTTGATGCTAACGAAAGAAAAGACAGATCTAAATGTGCTCTATTCATCTGCGAAGGTGACTCAGCGATTGGTGGTCTTCGTTCGGCTCGCGATAAGCTTTACCAGGGTGGAATTGCACTTAAAGGTAAGCCGATGAACGTTTCTCAAGCTTCTATTAAAGAAGTTCTTGAGAACCAGGAATTCGCTGACATCATGTCGTCAATTGGTCTTGCGATCGGGCAGAAGGTTGAACCGAAAGATCACGATCTTCGTTATTCAAAAATCGTGTTCCTCGCAGATTCAGATGTAGACGGTGGTCACATCAATACACTTCTTACAAACTTCTTCTTCACGTTCTGGCCTGAAATGTTCGAAATGGGCATGATCCAGATCGCGAAAGCTCCACTCTTTGAGGTTGTGACTGATAAAGGCACAATCTACTGTGAATCACAGGATGAGCTTGAGAAGCTTAAGAACAACAAACAGATCAAGATCAAAGAGATCATGAGAAACAAGGGTCTTGGTGAAATGAGCCAGGAAGCCTTCAAGCATGTTCTTTCTCGCAAAGACTTCACAAAGATTTCTGTTAAAGACATGAAAGCTTCGAAATCAATGCTTGAAACTTGTTTTGGTAAAGAGTCTCAACTCAGAAAAGATCTTTTGATCGATTCAGAAGAGATCGATGTTGATTTAACGAATATCATTGCCGGTGTTAAGGCAGATAAAAAGAAAGCAGCTAGAGAAGCGAGAAACTAATCATGGCGGACAATAAGAACCAGGCACTTCACTCAATGTCAGCTGTGCCTCTTGAGGCACTAGTTAAAGACGAATACAGAACGTATCAGATCTATACTCTGATGGATCGCGCGATTCCATACCTTCAGGATGGTCTCAAGCCTTCTCAGCGTCGTATCCTTTTCACTCTTTGGAAAAACTCAAATAAGGGTCTCGTTAAAGTAAGTTCACTTACGGGTCTTGTTCTTACACTTCACCCACACGGGCCTGCATCTGTAGAACAATCTATCGTTAACCTTGCTCAGGATTACACTTTCTCAAATAACTATCCTCTTATTGATAAGAAAGGTTATTTCGGCGAGCGTATGGAAACTCAGGCAGCTGCTGCCCGATACATTGAGTGTAAACTTGGAAAAGTTGCTGAACTATTATTGTTCGATGACATGAACCAGGTTCAGATGGTTCCGAACTATGATGAAAAAGTCATGGAGCCGGTTGGCCTTCTTCCAAAACTTCCTATCATGCTCCTTAACGGTGCTGAAGGGATCGGAACAGGTTTCTCATCAGTGATTCCAAGCTTCAATCACGAAGACATCATCAAATCGATGATCTCGTTTGTTGAATCAGGGAAAATCAAAAAAATTAAGCCTTACTTCCGTTACTACACTGATAAAGTTGAAGTCGATGAGAAGGGTCGTATCATGACCCGTATGAACTTCAAGCAAGTAGGCGATAAGATCTTCATCACTGAAGTTCCTAAAGGCTACGATGCTTCGAAAATCTACCGTCACTTAAATAAACATATGGATGCGGATTTCCTGAAGGATTACATCGATTCTTCTGTGGATAACGTGATCAATATCGAGCTTATCTTCAAACGCGGCCAGACTCCTACACTTGAAGAAGTGGAAAGAGTGATGGGCGTATCTTCATCAATCGTTCCTAACTACACACTCATTACTGAGAAAGGTGTAAAAGTCTTCCATACGGTTGAAGAGATTCTTGAAGTCTTCACTGTTCAGCGTATCGCGGTTACTAAACGTCGTTATGAACTTCTTATTCGTGACTATGAAGACCGTCTCACTAAGAACAATGAAATTATCCGCTTCATCCGCGAGAAGCATTATGCAATCGCTGAAAAGAAAGCTAACCGTAAAGACTATATCGACTACCTTACGAAATCTAAATTCACATACGCTGAATACCTGGCCGATATGGCGATCTACCGTATGACGAAAGAAGAAGTTGAGAAGAGACTCCTCCTTATCAAGGAAGAGACTTCTGCTCTTAACGATTTCAAAAAAGTTCTTAAGTCTCCTGAGCTTCTCAAAAAGAAACTTATTGAAGAGCTTGAAGATACAGGCAAAAAACTTTCTGCGATCATGAATGATAAAGAAGCAGAAAAGAAAAAGAACTTTGCGAAAGCAAAAACGGCAGCTCCGAAGACAAGACAGTAATCAGAATTAAAAAAGGCTCCGAAAGGGGCCTTTTTTTTGACTCAGAACCGAGAATAAGTTCTCGTCCTTTTCTTCCTTACTACACTTATTGTGGCTCGAACTTGACCTTGATGAACCTGCGGTTCATCTGCGGTAAATTAAAACAAAAGTTATATCTCCGCAGTCTTATTTACTTCATGATTTTCGCGAAATCCCGGTGCTCTTTCTTCCACAAAAAACCATCGTAATAATAATGCAGAATATTCGGCAGAAGATACAGGGCCACTAAAGAACACAGGAAGATATTCCCCTGCATGATCTTGCCCTTAAAGATGTCCGTGTGATCCATCATCAGATATTCAAGTCCGGCGAAAATAAACACCAATCCAAGAATATAGATCCAGACCTTGTAAGGGTTTTGAGGGACAGGCTTAATTCTGTGAACTGATTTATTGATGATGAAGAGATACGTGAGACCGTGAATACCCAGAACCGGAATCAGAA
Source organism: Halobacteriovoraceae bacterium (assembly GCA_040376635.1). Classification (GTDB taxonomy): domain Bacteria; phylum Bdellovibrionota; class Bacteriovoracia; order Bacteriovoracales; family Bacteriovoracaceae; genus Peredibacter. The sequence goes on along the minus strand of JBEIQF010000059.1, from coordinate 7,602 downwards.
TTTGATAAGAATGGTTGAAGAATAAAAAACAAATGTAATGAAGGACACCTGGATAGACAAACGCGAGATACGTTCCGGTGCCGATATTTTTATGAAGAAGCTTTCTCGTCATCACAAACAAGATACACGCAAAATATACGGTATAAGAAATCACGGCATACTTAAAGATGGTGTCGTTTGGGAAGAACAGGATTTCTGAGTAGTCATAAAGTGACTGGTATTCAATTGATCTCAGATGAAACAATAAGAACGGAATCACAATCACAGCATACAAGTGCCAGTCATCATTTTTTACTTTGTATTCATCAAGTTTTGCGTACCAGCGGTAAACACCATAATACTGGCGAATGTGATGATAGAAAGTCATGTAGACAATCACACTCCAGAAGTACGGCACACCCATGTAGGCCCAGAAAAAGACTGATGTATAAACGATAAGGGGAGCGATGATGTAGCGTGGTTTCCCTTCGAGTTCTTCTTTGTGGAAATAAGTCCTGAAGGCAGTTGTGTATCGGTGACCGGTATCGAATACAAATAAGGCGAGGAATGCGACCAGGGGATTTTCGTAGAGGCGATCAAAAGACATCATGCCGATAACAATGATCGTAGGAAACAGATAGAGATACGTTATGTCTCTTCTGATAGACCCAAAGATGTTAGCTGATTCTTTCATTCTTAAGGTATTTTACTACGAAAACTAAAAATCTACCGGACAATTCACAGACCGGCATGAGGGCCGCAAAAAAGAGATCAAATGACTTCGGATACATCCGGAACGTTTCTGAAAACTGCATCCCGATTCCGAGATAAATGATCGATAATAGATATACGAGACCCATGTGCCTTACCCAGTACAGGCCTGAGATCCATTGGGCGAATTTGTTTTCAGCTAGTTTCACTCTCACAGATTCAATAAAAGCGAGCCTCATGATGAAAACGAAGATCAGAAAGTTTGCCCAGAATATATGGGGACATTGATTAAAGACGAACTGATAAAAGTGCGGGCCGATCGGTACCCAGTAATAAGCACCGAAAAATGGAACGCAACAAATCGCGAGCATCGGCCAGATCCATTTCTCCCTAGGGTGAAATGATTTAACTGATTCATTGTCTCTGAAATAAAGTCCCAGTTGATAAAAGAGTGTTGAGAGAAAAAACCATGGAAGCATCGGCCATGAGCCAGTGTTACTTTCAGACATTTTTCCCGTGAGAATCACAGCGAGTTCATTTTCCCCCGTCATGTTCTGAAAGAAATGAGTCGGAATCAGGAGCATAATGAACGACACGATGAGAACAATACGATTCTTTTCGTAAAGAAAGGGAAGACCAGCGATCAGGACTGAAGTTACGGCGAGGTAAGCGTAGATGTCCCACTCAAAAGTCCGGAAAACCATGGCAAGGACGGCCTGGCCCAAGAGAGCGAACAAGGCAATGAGAAGGAGGCTTTTTTTCTTTTTTTGGGAGAGTCCGAAGAGAAAGAAAATAATCGCCACAAGAATCTGTCCACCCAGCGTGAACACGCGGGCGTAAAAACTCCACATGTACCAAAATGGGGAAGTTGAACCAAGCGGGAAAATATCTGTATAAAAAACAAATTCATTCACGTGAAGGATCGCAATCGCCATCAGGGTCATGATTTTTAGAATGTCGATCAGGTGATAGTGGCGATTATTCATGGATAATAAACCGTCATCTTGCCTCCTTCTTCAAGGGAGTACTTATCAAGAGGCATGTGGGTGGCAGAGCCGTGTTCCATGATGTAGGGATAGAATTCTTTCGGGATAAAAGACATATGAAGGTTTTTAGTGAAGTGAAAAGTTCTGATCACTTTACCGTCTTGGGTAGAAGTCACTTCCCATTCAGTCAGGCCCTCAAATGGATTTTTGAATGTCTTAGATTCTTTTGCGCTGAATTTTGAAAGAATCTTTCGGCCTTTACAAAAATGTTCAACTTCATCAGTAGAGATGAATTTAGCAAAACAAAGCTCCTTTCCGTTCCATTCAGCAAAATCCGGTGAGAAGGAAAGTTTTTGTGCCTTGATAAAAGGATGGTTTCTTACTTCCGGATGGAGATAGATGGAAATAGAGTAGGTGGCCCTACCCTCTTCAAAACTTTGTCCAATTAAAAGCTGATTAAAGTGCGGATGATCTTTCACTGTCCAGTGATCAAGCTGCATCAGTGCTTCCGTGAAAAATTCCTTTCCGCCTGCGCCCGGGAATTCAAGTGTCTTGTTGAAGGTTTTTTCAAACCAAGGTTTGTAGCCTTTGTAGAAAAAGTTCATGTAGGCACGATCTGGATTTGCTTTCAGGAGCATATCCCATACGGCCGAAGCATTTAAACTCATGAGCGTAAGACAAAGGATCAGGAGAACTTTCATCAAAGCCCCCTTGGCCAGAACATAGAGTTCACGGGAACAGTTTTTTCGGACTTCACAATTTCATCTTCATTCATGATCTCAATAAGATTAAGTCTCGCTGAGAGCGCCATGTTTTGGGGGAAGTTTGTAAAATCAAAACGAAGTGATCTGTCTGATAGTGTTGTGGCAAGAAATGAAGCATGTGGGCCGAAGGCAAGTCTTGATTTAAATCCTGCCGCCCTGAGGGTTTTCAGGATGGTTTGAGTTTCGGGCTCCATGATGCCAGTTTCCTGGTAAACGATCGGCATATCAATGACGAGAATGGCCTCTTCACCAGAAACGCGTTTCAGGAGTTCGTAGAATTCTATGCTGTAAAGTTTTGAAAGTTCATGACCATTAGGGAAAGGAAAGTCGACCAGGATTAAGTCATACTTTTTACCGGCCGGATGAGTGCGAAGGAATGAGACGGCATCTGTAACAAGAATTTCGACTCTCGGATCTTTGATTGTAAGGGCGTTCTCATTTAGCCTACTCATCACGGGGTTTGAGCCGGCCCACTCTATGATCCCGGGATCAAGTTCAACCATTGTAATGGATTTGATATCTGGGAAATGTTTTAGCTCTTTCAGAAGAAGGCCGTCACCTGCACCTAAGACCAGAACATTTTCAGGCTTAGTTCTCATGAGATTGATTCCAGCGAACACCATGCTCTGATGGTAAATATCAACGGCAAAAAAATCGAATTGTGTTTTACGGTTCAGGTAAAGTGTGAAGTTTGGTGGACTCGCCACTTCCGGAAATCCAGGAGTACTGAAGAAATCAATTATTTGATAGGGAGTTCTGATCCGTTCAAGAGTACCGAATTGTTCAATTGCATGAAACACGCGACCAATATCTTTTAAGTCGCTAAAGTTCATTTTCGTTTCAACGTAAGAGCCCTTCACCGTGAGATACTCAAGGCGCGGATAGACTTTTGCGAGAGCAATGATAATAAGAAGCGGAACACTGAGAAGGGCCATGCCTTTCAGCCTATTTTTTGAAGTTGAAAGAATCAGGAAAAGTCCCGCGAGCTGAATCAGGGCGATGGATCCTGCCTGGACAGAAGCTGGCAAAGAATAACTGTTACATAAAACGATGAAAGGTCCTGCGAAAAGTGGGCCGCAATAATTTACCGCAAGAACAAACTCGGCCTTTATCTTGTTTTCCACTTCACGAATAATGAGAGGAAGTTGTGCTCCACCTAAAAGACCTGTTCCAAATGAAAGGACACTCGCAAGTCCAAGAATGATTTTTAAACTCATCTTACTTTCAAGGGTTGTACCTAGTGGTGAGAGATGAATATAAAGAAATATAAAAACGATGTGAATGAGCGGGATCATCGGAAGAAGAATCACACTCAGCCATTCAAATCTCCAGAAGGCCGTGAGGGTTTCACTTTTCTTAACTCTGTCACCGAGAATACTTCCAAGTCCAAGGCCCAGAAGATAAGGACCCATGGTTAAGCATTGTGAATAGATCTCCTCACCTGTGAAATCAGAAATGATCGACGCCGTGATCATGGCGTAACTCATGGTTGAGAAAGAAGAGATAAATGTGAGGATCAGATAAATGCTGTTCATTTAATCCCCAGATAAATCGATGAAAGATAATCATTAAGTTCAGAGCGATAAAAAACAATCACGAAGAATAAAAGTATGTTCAAGGAGTAGGAGACGTATTTTACTCCCCTCGAGAAAATTCCGGGATAGAGCCAGATCAGAGCTAGAACGTTGATGTTGGCAACAAAGAGTGTGCTGGCCGCAGTGCCGAGCCATGGGAGGAAAAGGAATGGGAAAAGCACACTCGCTAAAAGCATCCCCAGATAATCCCATGCCATGATTTTTCCATGGGCATCTTTAGTCAGCGAGAACAGACAGGGGAGTTCAAACCCAGAAAGAAGTCCGATGCTAAAAATGAAAAAATAAGTCCAGTACACCTTGAGTGTAGACCAAAGAGGAGATTCATTTTCAGGATGCAGTAGCCACGCAATATAAAAGGGTCCGATTGAACCAAGTAGAGTCAGAAGAATTTCGATGTTAAAAAACAATTTTTTTAATGGAAATTTTTTACTCAGAACATTGAACAAGAGCGATCCAATTCCGAGTGCTGTTGTAAACAGGGAGATCGTTATCAGGTACTGAGTTTTCGTTCCTCCGATGCAGACTGAAAGGAGCTGAGCATAGACAAGCTCGTAAAACAGGCTGCAGAATGCCAGAAGGAATGAAAAAAGAAAAACCTGATGCTTTAAGGCCATACTATGGTTTTGTCTTAAAACTATCAGTCATGATGTCGAAGTCACCCTCGTATTGAGAGAACTGGCTCGGGCTCGCTTCCATGACAAAGACGTAGGATCCTTTTTTATCCGATCTCTCTACGTAAGCAGCAAACACTGCGTTCCCATTATTCGTTCCGCCCGGGATCACAGTAATTTTTGAAATGCCTGAGTTCTTAGGTGGAGTTACGTTTTGTAAATCGCCAGAGATTTTGAAATCATACTTAGAGAGCATAGGAATGTTTGTTTTCTGCTCACGAAGATAAGAGGCAATGAGCTCTGGAGTTGCAGTTCTGGCCGCACCCATAATGAGCATTTTTTTACCAGGAGATTGCCCTTCCATTGCGGCGACTCCGCCTTCAAGATCAAGTTCGATGTATTCCATTCCTTTGGGAAGGTCGACTTCAATCCTCAGAAGATTTTTGAACTTATCAATTTTCTCCTGCTTTTCTTTAAGAACGTTATCGATTTCAACGGCAGACTTCGGAGGTTCAGGTTTTAGAACGGGAGTTTCCTGAGTAGGTTCTACAACTACTTCAGGGGTAGGCGTTTCAGCAGGTGCCACTTCTTTTGGGCTTTCCACCTTTGGGATCTCGGGCGCTACGACGACAGGTTCTTCACCTGAATTCATGTACAAAAGCGCCCCGACGGCCAAAGCACCAATAGTTATTGCCACCCCAATTAGCTTATAATCCTTCTTGGCCATGTAACATCCTTAAATTTTGACTTATTCGACATTCATATTATCATTATAAATATACAATAAAGGTTTATATGAAACTACTAAAGACTTTACGTTCTAATCGCGGTTTTTCAATGGTTGAAGTTACGGTTGCCATGGGCCTTCTGGGTCTTGCAACTCTTGCAGTGATGAATCTCACTGACAACGTAACATCTTCTTCAAGAAGAGCTGAAACGCTTCTTTCTAAATCTCAGTTTGCCAGTGCACTTGGTACTTACGTCTACAGTGCCCAGGCCTGTAATGAGTTGAAAGCTGCGGCAATGCCTTCATTCGATGCTACTCCGAAGCCTTTGGAGTTCAATGACTGGAAAGTGCTTGGCCTTAAAGAAGATCCAAATAACGTAAGAGGGATTTATCAAGGTAAGGAATTTAAGAACTTCAAGATCAAATCTTTCACAGGGAAAATGGATACAACTTCCCCTGGTCTCGCAACTGTTGTGATCAATGGAACAAGTTTCATAAAAACATTCCTTAACGTGAATGCTGTGCTCGAAGTCTCTCAAAACCAGAAAGTGGAAGAATCCAGTACATCAGGTAAAAGAGATTACCAATATTTTTACAACATTCCTGTTTTAGCTACGGCCGGTGGTAAAGTTACTTACTGTGCAGAAGAGAAAGGTATTCAGGAAACATGTGCTGCGATGAAGGGTGTTTACAACCCTACAACAAAACTTTGTGATCTTGAGAAGACTTGTAAAATTCAAGGCTCATACAGAGTTCTGGCCTGTGACGTCGCTGGCTGGTGTTCAACAGCTGAAGGTCCCTCTCAAGGTAACCCAATGGCGGGTGGTAGTTTAAGTTGTCCATCTGGTACGGCCATGCAGAGTGGTTACAAAACTTGGACTTCTCAAGCTCCATGTAGTGGTAAGAAATGTACGCCAATCACTGTGACAAATACGATGAACTGGTTCTCATGCCTTGATTGTCCAGGTATGGGTGGCGGAACTACAAGCTCTGGCGGCGGCGGCGGCCCTACTGGTGGTGGCGGAGGAGGCGGCGGTGGATGTTTTGTCGCTGGAACTCAGATCCATATGTATGGTGGGGATAAGAAAAATATCGAGGACGTAAAACTTGGTGACCTTCTTTCAGACCATAGTGGTAAACAGGTAAAAGTTCTTGAACTTAAATCTTACGATTATAATGGACGCATCTACAGTGTGAATGGCAGTGGATATTTCTTTACGCCAAATCACCCTTTCTTGACCACAACTGGTTGGAAATCTCTTGATCCTAAAAAATCAATGCAGGAATCTCCAGATATTAAAGTAGGAATGCTGAAAGTTGGCGATACGCTTGTTAAGAAAGATGGCCATGAAGTCATCAAGACTCTCGATTACAAAATCTCAAAAGAAAAAGTATATAACTTCACTGTATCCGATAGTCATGAATACATTGCGGATGATTTTGCTGTTCACAACAAAGAGATGTATTTAGAAATGACAGAGTAGGATCGATTGAGGTTGTTTTTGAGTAATAAAAAGTTCCTGAACGATAGCGGAGCAGGTTTGATCCTGGTTCTGGTTGTGTGCTCACTTGTGGGTGCTGCTGCCGTTTATTTGATGAACATCTCAAAAGAAACCGACAAAAAAATCACTCTTGATGCCAGAGTCCTTTCTTATAATTCACTCGTTCAGGTTGTTGCCAATAAACTTCATACCGGAAATGGTTGTAATACTGCTTTTCAGGCCAATCTAAATATCAGTGGAGCATTCAATCGTGATGGATTGCCTGTTTCTTTGAATCTGCAACTCGACAATAATCCCGCTCCTCTTAAGGCACCAACACCACCTCACAACAGAGATGCTTGGTTCCTCCAGGGTGGAACAATTGTGAAAGATGTTCGTTTGTTTGTGCATGAAAAAGTTCGTGCGCCCGTTCGTCTGGCCTACCCTAATAGTCCTGTCATGACCGGAGCAAAAGGTTATATTCAGATTATTCCAGGACACCCTGGAGTCGGGATTAATCTCATCCGAAATAGAAACCTTCGTATTCCTATTTTCCTTTATTATACGGGTGGAGCTGGTAGTGCGACTCTCGTTTCATGTTCAGCTCCGACCGCTGAAGCATTCTTCTGTACTTCACTCGGTGGCGCTTACGATAAAGATGCCGCAAATGAAGACACTAGATGTCAGCCAGATCGCACGTGTTTTGCCTATAAATCAGGAATGGTGACAAGTCCTGGTGCATGTCCTG
>JBEIQF010000490.1:0-1875 GCA_040376635.1 Halobacteriovoraceae bacterium | reverse complement strand
TTCATTCGCTGTAGAGCTTATCGCTCCAGTTGCTATGGAGAAAGGTCTTCGTTTCGCTATCCGTGAGGGTGGTCGTACGATTGGTGCTGGTACTGTTTCAGACATTATTGCTTAAAACGTCAAAAAAATAACGGGGGGCCCTTTACAAAGGGCCATCCGTTGTTTACTTTGACAAAAAATTTTTTGGAGACTCCATGAAAGTGAACAAACTTAGAATTAAGCTTCGTGCTTATGACTACAACATTCTTGACGCTTCTGTTCAAGAGATCGTACAAACTGCGAAGAACACTGGTGCCCGCGTTGCTGGCCCAATCCCTCTTCCTACTGAGATCAATAAATATACTGTTCTTCGGTCTCCGCACATCGATAAAAAGTCTCGTGAGCAATTCGAAATGAGAACTCACAAGCGCTTAATCGATATCGTTGAACCTACTCAACAGACTGTTGATAGCTTAATGAAGCTTGACCTTTCTGCTGGTGTTGACGTTGAGATCAAGTACTAGTATAACGGCTAAACGATTTTTTTTGTGTTTCTAATATTAACCATGAATGCATCCCTGAGAGAGGGTGATGCTGTGGAGGGCGAATGTCAGACAATAAAGTTAGTCTGCCAGCTTTTTACGGAATTAAAGCTGGTATGACCAGAATCTTCGACGCGAACGGTAACCACGTTCCTGTCTCTGTTGTGAAACTAATTCCGAATGTGATTTCACAAGTCAAAACTGCCGAGAAAGACGGCTACACTGCTTACCAAGTTGCATATAACGAGAAAAGAGAATCGTTAATTACTTCTCCGGTAAAAGGTCACCTCAAAAAAGCTACAATCGAAAAAACTTTTTCTGAATTTTAAGAAATCAAAGTTGATTCAGTTTCTGCTGATGCTCTTGGAAAAGAAGCATCTTTGGATCAGTTTCCTCCTTCAACATTCATCGACGTAACTGGACCTTCTAAAGGTAAAGGATTCGCCGGGGTAATGAAGAGATATAACTTCCAAGGTGGTCCAGCAGCTCACGGTTCTCACTTCCACCGTCGTCCAGGTTCTATCGGATGTCGTGCTACACCAGCACGTGTATTCGCTAATAAGAAAATGCCAGGTCACTTAGGGGTTGAGACTTCAACTGTACAAAACATCCAAGTGGTAGAAGTTAACTTAGAAGCTGGATACATGCTTATTAAGGGTTCTATTCCTGGCTCAAAGAACGGATTCGTGAAAATCATGAAATCTGTTAAGAAAGCGTAAGGTAGGTAATTATGACTGAATTAGCATTATTAAATACAAAATTTGAAAAATCTGGCTCTGTAAAGGCCAACTACGATCTTTCTGCTGAAACAATCAATGGAACAGTTGTTCACCAAGTAGTGAAAGCTCTTCTAGCTGGTCGTCGTCAAGGTACAGCCATGACGAAGACTAAAGGTTTCGTTTCGGGCGGTGGTAAAAAGCCGTTCAAACAAAAAGGAACTGGTAACGCTCGTCAAGGGTCTACACGTTCTCCTTTAATGCCTGGAGGCGGTACAACTTTTGGACCTCAGCCACGTGATTACACTCAGAAAGTGAATAAGAAGATGATGCTTAATGCAATCGCTTCTGTTCTTGCTGATAAACATCAAGCAGGAAAACTTCACATTGTAGAGAAGATTGAGTCTACAGGTAAAACAAAAGATATGTTTAAGACTCTTGAATCAAGAAAGCTGTTACCAGCTCTCGTGATCACAACTGATCTTAACGACAAAGTATCACAAGCAGTAGGTAACCTTGAAAGAGCGAAATACGCTCCGGTTGATGGATTCAGCGTTTACGAAGCAATCAAATTCGAAAACCTAATCATTGAAAAAGGTGCCTTCGAAAAACTAATTAGCAGGCTGGTGTAAGATGTT
>JBEIQF010000508.1:0-1517 GCA_040376635.1 Halobacteriovoraceae bacterium | reverse complement strand
TACTTTTCATATCCCTTTCGATGTCAGCATTTGCTGAAGATTACTCCGGTAAATCAGAGATGAATGACATCAAATATTCAAGCTACAAAGATTTCGCCACCAAATGGGAACTCGTCACCATTCGCTTCAGAAAAGACACTGGCGAAATGAGACTCACTTACGGAAACAAACTCGCCGTAGATGCTCTAAAGAAAGGCTCAACTCAATATCCTGATGGAGCAGTGTTCGCAAAAACCGGTATCCACACGAGCTCTGATCCGCAATTCGTGAGTTCAGTTGTTCCTAAAGGAATTCGTCGCTTCCAATACATGGTCAAAGACAAAAAGAAGTATGCGTCGACTGGTGGATGGGGTTATGCCCTCTTTGATTCAAACGGAAAAACTTTTCCGGAGGATCCCAAAACAACCCAAGATGCGTGTTATGCCTGTCACACGATTGTTGAAAACCGTGGCGACGTTTTTTCTGAGCCCTTCGATTTTGTGAAGAATACAAAATTCCCTTCACATGCTGAAAGGCCTTCTATGAAAATTAAATTTGAGTGGAAAGAAACAAAATCCCTTCCCGACAATATCTCGACTCATATTCCGGCATCAATCCCTAAAATTCGCTCTGTGGAGAATTCAATCCTCAGAAAAAATCTCTTCCAGGGGACACTGGATGAAATGAAACCAATCTTAGAAGAAGAATCCAAAGTCAGTAAAACACCGGTTCTTTTTATGTCAGAGGACAATAAGAGATTTGTCATCGTGATCCCTAAGACATCTGAGGAATGCATGGAGATGGGCTCTTACGAGATCATTTCTACCGACATGAATAACAAACCTATTGTTGAGAAATTTTGCACGCATGATTAAATCTGTTGCTCTTATCACTCTCCTCACACTTTCGGCTTGTTCAAGCTTGAAGAAAACTTCTATCTTTGAAATCGCTGAGAAGACAAAATATTCGGTTGTAAAGAAAACGGCCGTTCAGAATGAAGATGAAGCGAGAAAGGTCCTTCAGGGGCGCTATAACTTTTTAAAGCTCATGTTTGAACAATCGCGAGATCCATATTACGGACATCCGAAATGGACTGATTTCTGCTTACAGGCAAATAAGATAGGTCCTGTTTTAAATATGACCTCACTTTCAGAATTGTATGTTGATGGTAAAGGAAATCCAGGCTTCTGCCCTGAAAATCCTTTTGCCTTAAAGGCCTATGAATTTTCGTTCTACTGCCCTAGTGAACATTTGGTTTATCAGATCACCATTCCGCAAAATGAACCCCTCGATCAGAATAGAGTAAGCTTATGCAAATAAGGTACGTTTTACTTATTGCTATCCTCGTCTCATTCAATGCTTTCGCCAATAATTGGAAAGAACTAAAGCTCATCAATGGATGCAGAATTCATGCGATGGCCGGCTACATGGAAAGGGCCTTTCCAGGTGCGATCTGCATTTTCATGGATAACGGAAATTTTATCTCTGCGACTGAAACAGCTATCCGAATGATTAACCCAAAAAATGAAATTGTTTGG
>JBEIQF010000433.1:0-2610 GCA_040376635.1 Halobacteriovoraceae bacterium | reverse complement strand
GGCCATAACCGTAAACTTGTTCCGTAGAATAGAACTTCTTCACGTCTGACTGGTAGCTAATAGCATTGAATAGATTCTTCACTGTGAACGGATCTTTGAACTCAACCAGAACTTCGTCATAAGTTGCATCGAAAGATTCTTTCACGAGAGCGAGAGTACAATTTGTTTTAGAAGGAAATGGTGAGCTCAGGTAATGATCAGCTGTGCAGTTGATCTTAAAACCTTTGTCGTTCATTTTTGGGAATTCGTAGGTCTTTCTTTCAAATCCACCCATGTCTTCTGTTTTCACAAGGGCAGTGGGAATTCTTCTTACAAGCGTTTCTAATTTCTGAGCATCGAAAGATTCGAGAGGAATAAGAGTAGCTGCAAGAAGTTCGATCATGGAAATACCGTCACCCAGTTATTTAAAAGAGTCATCCCTAGACCTGATAGCACAGGAATAGTGAGATTATCATCAATATTAAATGCAGAAACTAACTCAGATGCAGCACCGATTACACCGGCAATAATCGAGAAGACTAAGAGATGGGTGCCGAGAGTTGTCGTATTCATCGCGTAGAAAAGCGTAATTAAATAACATGTAAAGAATCCCGCAACAGCTCCCTGGAGTGATTTGTTCGGAAGGATTTTATCTTTGCCGTAAAGGACGCCAAAGAAGCTCGATAGAGGATCTGAGAAAACGAGGAACATACTAGACACGATCGCGATGTCGCGTGAGAAGAAGAAAAGCGAGATCGAAACCCCAAGGGCATAGAATGGAAGACCAGACATGCCTTCTTTTTCAGAACGGCGCATTAATGGACCCATCATCTTAATCACTAGGCCATTAACTGCAGGAATTCTGTTTCGAATAAAATCGATAGCGAAGCCAGCAAGTGCGATCCCTAAGATAAGGATGGCCCAGAACTGCTGAGACTCTGATGAACGCACGAAAAAGAAGAGTCCAAGCGAACCAGTCGAGATGTGCCAGAGCTTTCTAAGTATATGAAGATCTGAGCGTTTATGAAGAACGGTCTCTAATTGCGAATCGTATTTTTGACTCTGAGATGCTGCCATCCCTACTCCTAGAAAATGGATTTTAAACAAAATCCTGTTACCTAATAAATGAATCAAGAGAACCCAATTTAATGGATTCGCCCCCCATCGTCTAGCTTCAGGTTCAAAAACTCCCATCTAGAGGCTTTAAATCTCGGGAATCATTCATAAAAAAAACCTTCCCATACTCTAAAATAGGTTCATATAATTTCAGCATATGAATTTTGCGTCTCATTCGGAACTTCCGATTCAGAATATGAAAAAGATCTGGGCCATTGGTGGTGGTAAAGGTGGCGTTGGTAAGAGCTTGGTCTCTGCGAACGTAGCTATTTGCCTTGCGCTAATGGGAAACAAAGTTGTGGCCGTGGATCTCGATCTCGGTGGTGCAAACCTTCACACATGTTTGGGTCTGCCTATTCCTCAGACAACTCTTTCTGATTACGTTTCAAAAAAAGTAACTAACTTCGAAGACCTTCTTGTTTCGACACCAATTAATAATCTTAAAATTATTTCTGGTGCTCAAGATGAGCTCGGCATGGCGAACTTAAAGCACATGCATAAGAACCAGATCATCAGAAAGCTTCATGAGCTTGATGCTGATTACATTCTTTTCGATCTTGGTGCTGGTACAGCGTTCAACACAATCGATTTCTTCATCACAGCTGATAAAGGTATTCTTGTTGTTCTTCCTGAGCCAACTTCAATCGAGAACACTTACCGTTTCATTAAGTCAGTATTCTACCGTCGCCTGAAAATGGTTGAGGGTGTTTCTGAGATTCAGGAAATGATTGATGAATCAATGAATGCGAAACTTTCACTAGGTGGAACAACTTCACCTTCTGATCTTCTTCGTCGTATCTCTGAAATCAATCCAGAAGTTGGTTTAAGAGCGAAAATGGAAATGGCGCACTTCCGCCCTAACCTTATCATCAACCAGGTTCGCTCTCAGGCAGATATTGATATCGGTTACTCGATCCAGTCGATTTGCAGAAAGTACTTCGGCATCGAGATGACTTTCCCAGGCTACCTTGATTACGATCAGTCAGTTTGGCAGTCAGTCCGTAAACGTAAACCACTATTAATTGAATATCCAAATTCGAAGCTTGTTAACAACTTCGACAGGATTGTTAATCGTCTTATCGAATCATAGGATTAGAAAACGCATGGATGCAGAAAGAAAAAATTACTACGAAGTCCTCGAAATCGAACCTAACGCTAATCCTCAACAAATTGAAAATGCCTATATCAGATCACGTAACGCTTATTCAGGCGATTCAGTTGCTCTGTATTCACTCATGACAAAAGATGAGTGTGATTCAATCCTCGGACAAATCGAAGAAGCTTATTCTGTTCTTGGTTTCCCTGAAAAACGTCGTGAATACGATCGCCTTCGTGGATTCAACCAATCTGGTATCAATACCGATAGAAAAGTTGAAAAGATCCATACTGTTCACTCTATTGAAGACCGTCCTAAAGATTAGATTCAGTATGAAAACTTCGGATCTAACCTTATCGAAGCAAAAGTTTCAAAACTTACTGCTCAAAAGAAATTCGGTCTTTAGTACGAAGAGTCTC
>JBEIQF010000256.1:0-4894 GCA_040376635.1 Halobacteriovoraceae bacterium | reverse complement strand
GAGAACCTAGACTACCGCGGGATCATTCCTTTCGTTGACCGTCTTGATTATCTTGCGGCGATGAACATGGAATGGACTTATGTTGCTGCTGTAGAAAAGATGCTCGGCACAGAAGTTCCTCGTCGTGCTGAACTTCTTCGTATCATGACTTGTGAGCTTCAGCGTATCGGATCTCACTTGATGGCATTCGGTACATACGCTCTCGATCTTGGTGCGTTCTCACCATTCCTTTATGCATTCGAAGAGCGTGAAAAGATCCTTCGTTTATTCGAAGAAGTTTCAGGTGCTCGTCTTCTTTATAACTATATCTGGGTTGGCGGTGTCTGGAATGACTGGACTGACGAACAACTAGATCGCGTACTTGCTTTCTGTGACACGATGGAAGTTGAAGCGAAGAAATATCACGAACTCGTTTCAATGAACAAAATCTTCGTTGAACGTACAGCTAACGTTGGTGTGATGTCTCTTCAGGACTGTTTAGATTATGGTGCTTCAGGTCCGGTTCTTCGCGGAGCTGGTATGAAGTGGGATCTTCGTAAGAACAAGCCTTACTCTCTTTATAATGAATTTGAATTCGATGTTCCGGTTGGAACAGGCGAAGTTGGTGTAGTAGGTGACTGTTGGAACCGTTACATCGTTCGTATGAAAGAAGTTATTCAATCAATCCGTATCATCCGCCAGGCAATCGATAAACTCGAGCCAGGTTCAGTGATGGGGAAAGTTCCAAAAATTATCAAGCTTCCAAAAGGCGAAGTTTACGTACGTCATGAATGTCCACGTGGTGAGCTTGCTTTCCACCTGGTTTCAGAGGGCGATTCGAAGCAGCCTTACCGTTTGAAAGTGAAATCTCCATGTTTCACTCACGTATCAATGCTTCCACGAGTAGCTCCAGGTCAGATGATCGCGGACTTCGTGGCAACTGTTGGTTCAATTGATATCGTACTAGGAGAGGTAGACCGATGAGCACTCACGAAGTAATTGGCCAGCAACACCAGTCTGGTTCATTCGCAAACTACTTCAAAGATCTTTATAACGGTATCACTACTACTGTTAAAGGTATGTGGATCACGTTCAAGTATGTTTGGGGTGTAAAGCCAGTTTCAATTGAATATCCTGAAGTTCGCGAAGTTCTTCCTGAAAGAGCTCGTATGCGTCTCTTCAACGATGTTCAAAACTGTATCAGTTGTACTCAATGTGCAATGGCATGTCCGGTAGACTGTATCTACATCGCTTCTGAGAAGAAGCCTGAAGGCGCAGAAATCAAAAAAACATCTAACGGTCAGCCAATCCGTCTAACACTCACTCAATTTGTGATCGATACAGCTCTTTGCTGTTATTGTGGTCTTTGTACAACTGTATGTCCTACAGAGTGTCTTACTCACTCTCATGACTACGAGTTCTCTCAGTACACAATCGATGGCATGAAATACGATTATCTCGCACCAGACGTTATCGCTTGGAGAGACAGGATCGTTAAATCTTAATTTCGAAAATGAGAAGGCTCCGCAAGGAGCCTTTTTTTTGTCTTTTAATTGCTGAATTTATTGGATGACGCGAGTTACATCTCCCAGGAGATGTAGATCTGCGTTACTGACGAACGATGGATTCGATCACCACTTCATTCGCGGAATATCCACCAATCACAAGCACTGGAACCTGAGAACCTGCGGGAATTGCGGCCGCAAAATCGAGTGCATTCTTCGAACTATAAATACTGATTTTATAACTAGATCCACTGATCACAACTGAGTTTGTATTCTTGATGAATGTCCCGGCCTTCTGAAACTTCGCTACATCAGCATTGGTAATTTGCTGAGTACTCTCAAGCTTGTTGGCCTTGAGATTAACCTCACGACCGCAAGAAGTGACGAGTAGTGTGAGAAGAAGGATCTTAATTACCATCACTCATTGTCCCGTCGATTTTCAGTTTACCATCTTCTTTAATCACGATGAATTCTGCTTCGTGAGAATCTTTTTTCTTATTAGAAGAAATTTCTTTTACCTTCGCGAGATAAATTTCACCCTTCTGACCTTTCGACCAACTCATTTTTGTCTTGATTGGTGAGGGAGGGGTAGCGAGTTCCTTGATTTTATCTGTGAGTTCCTGCTTACCGCCTGAATCACGGATAAATTTCTGAGTGAAGACTTCATCAATCAGATCCACTTTCTTCTGATCCATCAATGAATCATATTTCGAAAAAAGTTCCTGCATCGATTTATCATCAACTGCAAATGCGGAAAGACTGAATAAGCTTAGTATTAAAATTAATTGAATTCGCATCCGTACTTCCTTGCAAGGGCCTTGATCTGGCCGATGTAATCTTTAATTGTCCCCGGACAACTTGTGGCGTGATAGTAGTTGTGCCACTTGATATTTTTCATACGAGGATATTTTTTCTGAAGCTGACATGACATACGGGCAATCATGTCCTGAGTCGATTTCGTTGGATATCTTGGATTCTTTTTTGAATAACCATTAGGGTTTGTTTTTGAGAATGGAGAGTAGTTACCAATCACAACCAGACCAATTGTTGTTACGTTCGCTTTGATTTTTCCATCACGAATGAGTGTGGGATCTGGCTTAAATTCACCGTCTTCTTTTCCACACGTCACTTTTCCATCATCAAACATCTTTTTCTGTTCAGCATCCATTGGAACGAAAACGTTAGAACCAGCATGTGCTCCCACGAGATCCAGAGGACGACCTTCAGTTACTCGCGCACGAGGAGCTGATGCACCTGCATAAGGAGTATTGATCGCATACGAATAAGCAATCATGTACCACGGATCATCTTTTGTTCCGCGGGAAAGATGGAATTCGTTGATTCGTTCAGGTGTACTTGTGCTTGGAGTTTCTGAATGGTGAAGAACAATGGTGTCTACGATATCGATAGGGCGCTTACAGAAGCTCGCTTTCGAGTTTCGCTCATAGTTCACCTTTTCAATCTTAGTGTATTCAATCGGCCACTCAGGAACCTGGGGACCATACGTCATTTCTGGTACACAGTTGTAGCAGTCTTGGGCCAAGCCAAGGGTAGGAAGAAGAAGAGCTAAAAACATCATCGTTTTTTTCAAGAGAATACCTCACGTACCTTATCGGAATAGTCGGAGAAGACTTTAGAAATAAATATTCTTGAGATTTCGCTTTGTTAAGCGTTATTATTGAAGACAGGAGAACTTTAAATGGAATTTAAGAGTTTTAGCGATTTCTACCCCTATTACCTGCGCGAGCACTCAAATATTACGTGCCGTAAATTGCATTTTATTGGGACTGCTGGAGTCGTCGCACTTCTTTTATTGTTCTTCTTTACGGGTAATCTTTTGGTTCTTGCGGCCCTTCCTGTCGTTGGCTACGGCTTCGCATGGGTAGGTCATTTTGGTTTCGAAAAAAATCGTCCGGCCACATTCAAGCATCCGTTTTACAGCCTTCTTGGTGACTTCAGAATGTTCTGGGATATTCTCACTGGAAAAGTATCAGCTTTTTAAGAACTGGCACTCGAGTAATTACGAAGTCCTGATCTCCAGATAAACATCATCACACTCCATAGAGCGATACTCACTAACGTGAGGTGAGTCAGCATATTCTGATCAACGCCTTCAATGAATGAACGCGCTGGAAAACTTGCAATGAGTGCAAATGGAAGAATGATGGTGAAGAGAACTCTGATCCAGCCGCGGAAGATTTTATCCGGTCTCTCCATCGCAAGGCCAAGCGTATAGAACAAATCTACAAAGCCACGTGCACTCTGAGTCCAGAACACAGGAAGAATCATCATCATCTGAATGCAGTAATAAATCAGCATCCCGTTCAGGAGAAGAATGATGAGTGCAAACAACTGCCACACTTCCCAAGGGTGAGAATATGTAGCGATGGAATAACAAAAGAAGCCAAGTGCGATCACAAGATTCACGAATGAGTTCGCGGAAAACTCTCTTAAACTAAGGAAGAAAAGAGGTGATACCGGACGGATGAGATAATAATCCAGTTCACCGCGATTGATGTAATAAGGTAGCCACCACATGTTGGTTGAAAACACTGTCATGTTAAGCGCATCGACCAGAAGATAACAGGACACAAACACCATCATCTGTTCCTGTGTCCAGCCGGCAATGATTCCTGTGTGAAGAAAAAGGATTTTATAAAGACCGATATTCACGAGGTAATACATGCAGTCCATGATGATCCTGAAAGAAAAATCAAGACGGAACTCCATCGCTTTTGAGAATGAGAACTGAAGAAAATGAAGATAGAGACGAAGGTAGCGGCTCATATGCCAACTCCCGTGTATCTGTACTGACCTTTATTCCATAAAGCTTTTGCACTCATCCTAAGAATGAATGACCAGATGAGAAGGAAAACAAATCCAGTGAGGATTTCCTGCCACGTTGTAAGTCCCATTGTCGTTCTGACAGGTAGACTTACCAGATAAGGGAAAGGTGTATAAACGAGCGCTGATTGCAACCATTCCGGCATGAAAGCGAGTGGTACAAAACTTCCACCAAAAAAATAACAGAAGAATCTGCACATCACCATGAGTGACCAGATGTTATCTGCCCAGAGTGAAATGAGTTCAACAAAAATGGAGAGCATGCAATAAGTGTATGAGGCCATGAGAAAAAGACAAACACCGATGCCGAGATTCAGGAGGTTCGCTTCCATTCCCTGATACAGAAGAAAAACAATAATCAGTTGCATGCCATAGAAAAAGCTATAGCTAAGGTAAGTGAGAGTTTTGTATTGAAAAAAAGATATCGGATAAATGAGATAACGGTTGAAGCTTCCATCGTAGATTTCTCTCGAGAGAAAACCAACGTTTTCACCCTGAAGCATTCTGTTACCAATCGGAACAATCAGATAATAAAGAGTCATCATCGGAAGAGTGTATCCTTCCAT
>JBEIQF010000479.1:0-2064 GCA_040376635.1 Halobacteriovoraceae bacterium | reverse complement strand
GGCCTGTACGTCAGATGCTTCTTGTTCAACAGGTTCTGGTTGTTACCCTCAATCAGCAAACGATCTTTTCTCTTCGGCATCACCAAGTACTGAGGAAGAAGATGAACTTTCTGAAAATTATAAATCTGTTCAGGCCCAGTTAAATGAAGTTGAAAATCCAAAAGGCACTGGTGAAGTTTGTGTTCACGCCAAAGAATGTTCATCTTACTCATGTCAGTCTGGTAAATGCGCAGTCGCAATGGTTTGTCGTTTTGCTAAAGAAGGGGAGATCGCTCCTCCAGGAATTGATTGTGCCAAGCCTCTTATCAAAGGTGCCGGTAACAAATGTGAAAGATCACCTGAAGACGTTAACTCTGTTTATCTTGGTCTCTTGAATGAAGCGACTGTTGAAGACGTTGGCCAGTGTCGTTTCGAACTTGATGAAGAAACGAAAAAACGCGCTATCATCGCCATGAGTTCTCTTCGTGCAATGGAATTCATGTACTCTCAGATCAACATGCCAGCTGATCAGGACTGTTTTTCTTTCACTCCGATTCTTCGTGATGCCGTTGGTAAACCAATGTATGAAACAAGAAAAAATATTCTTACTAACTTTACAGATGTCCTGAATGGGATTGAATTTGACTTCAAACAGCTGATTGAAGCAAAAGAAAAAGGTACTAAGAATATCTCAATCCATAATGGTGAACAGATTGCTGAAGGTGATCTTGCGACAAGACAGACGTCTGGTTATGACAACCTTGTCATGATGTATCGTCGTAACCTTCTGTTCCAGTCATATGAGCAATCCATGCTTGGAACTGTTCAAGCAGCTAATACAACTGTAGCTAAACTCGCGAAGGGTATGAACACATGGTCGAGTGGTTCAAGCTCATGGGACCTCATGGGGAACCCACTCTCATACAACTGCGAGGGCTCAAAATACAAAGTGAAGCCTTTCCTAAAATGGAAGACTAAGTACTACACAAAAGTTTCTGATCGCTGGGCGAACTACTGGGAAGTGACTGGTAGTGCAGGAGCGAACGCTGATATCGTTAAACGTGCAAATGTTGCGAAAAACCTGGCACTTTTCTCGGGTGGAACAGAGTCAGAAGCTATTTCAGAGTTCACTAAAAAATTCTATATGATTGATCCATTGATGTTCGCTGGTATGAAACAGGGGAGCTATGGTTCAGCCAAAGCGCTCAAGAAGAAAAGCGGATTCCTTGGAATCTTCGGTGGATTCAAAGACCTTCGTCATGCTTATTACATCAAAGGTGATGGAACAGGTTCATTCACTAACATGTATAATCAGCTGAAGCCTAAGCTTCGTGAGTATTACAAGAATCTTAAAACAAATGCTTCTCAGAAAAACTTCATCTACGAGCCTGAGCTCGTAACGACTGCAGCTAAGTCATGTCTCGATGATGGTCAGGCTTCAGAGAAGTGCGTGGATTTTGAAAAATTCCTGGAAGACACACTCGATGAGACATTCGCGCAATTTCTTGCCTACGGACACTCATCAAAAGATTCTTATTCAGGTTACTTTGAAAGTGCATCTTCATACCGCAGACGTCTTCTTGCGAAGATGGAAGTGGATATGCAGAACATTTCAAAATATTACGAAACAGTCATTGATCACAGAAATAAACAGAATACTTGTATTGAAAAAGTTGTTGGCGGCATTATCGACAGCGGAATTCTTGTTACTGACGATGGCGGTATTAATGAAGGTGGATCTACAAGTAACACTGGTACAACAAGCGGCAGTGGCAGTGGTGCCGGCGGATCAATTTCTTCGATCCCTAAAGGAACTGCAGCGGCTAAACTAGCTGCTCTGAAACTATCACCTCTTACACGTGCTAAATTCTCATATGACCTGACGAGTGGTTCGCTTAAGAAATTAAGTGACGTTTCCAATCTTGATGGTATCGGTGGAGGATCTCTTACATCTGGTAAAGCAAGTGTTGGTTCTGCTGAGCAGGCCTTCCTTTCTGCTCGTAAAGATGCTCTATCGAAAGCTAACTCTAAGGCCGCTTCTGCCGGAGTGAATGTAGCGAAAAAAGAAAAAGCAGTTAAAGACAT
>JBEIQF010000085.1:0-11034 GCA_040376635.1 Halobacteriovoraceae bacterium | reverse complement strand
GCTCAGGATTTCCTTGAGACTTTGATCGTTAAAAAACGTTTCGCAAAACTTCTTGTCTATCTCAAGCGTGAAAAAGACGTTGCTGATATCCAGAAGAAAATCACTGATGAAGTTAACGACAAAGTTAACAAGTATCAGCGTGAATATTTCCTTCGTGAGCAGCTTAAAGTCATCCGTAACGAACTCGGTATGGATGAAGATGATAAAGCTAAAGACATCAAGAAAATTAAAGAGACGCTTGAAGAGGGCGGACTTCCTGAAGACGCTAAAAAAGCAGCGATGGAAGAACTTGAAAGACTTGAATCCATCCCTGACTCTTCTCCTGAGTACAACGTAACAAGAACATACCTTAACTGGATGGTTCAGTTACCTTGGGGCAAGCAGACTGATGATAAAGTTGATATTGAAGCTTCTAAACGTATTCTCAACAAAGACCACTACGGTCTTGAGAAACCGAAAGAACGTATCATGGAATTCCTTGCAGTAAGAAAATTGAAGCCTGAATATGACGGCACAATTCTTTGTCTTGCAGGTCCTCCGGGTGTTGGTAAAACATCTCTTGGTCACTCGATTGCAAAAGCGCTTGGAAGAAAATTCTATCGTTTCTCACTCGGTGGTATGAAAGATGAAGCTGAGATCAAAGGTCACCGTCGTACTTACGTTGGTGCTATGCCAGGAAAAATCATTCAGGCGCTAAAGCGTGTTGAAGTGAACAATCCTGTTATCATGCTTGATGAGATCGACAAGATCGGTAAGTCGTATCAGGGTGACCCTGCTTCTGCACTTCTTGAAGTACTTGATCCTGAACAGAACAAAACTTTCATCGATAACTATCTCGATGTTCCATTTGATCTTTCAAAAGTACTTTTCATTGCTACAGCAAACTACGTAGGTGAAATTCCGGAAGCTCTTCTTGACCGTATGGAATTGATTGAACTTTCTGGTTATACAATTGAAGAGAAACTTTCGATTGCTCAAAAATGGGTTATTCCAAAACAACTCAAGAAACACGGTCTAACTGCGAAGGAGTTCACTCTCAGTCAGTTAGTTCTTAAAGCACTTGTTTCTGATTACGCTCGTGAACCGGGTGTGCGTGTGATGGAACAGACAGTAGCAAAACTTTGTCGTCGTGCTGCTCTTGAAAAAGTTTCAAGCAAACGCTTCAAGAAATTTGCTCCAACAGTTGCGGATCTTGAAAAATATCTTGGCCCTAAACGTTTTGAGACTGATAAAGCTCAAAAACCTCTTCAACCGGGTATCGTTACAGGTCTTGCATGGACTTCATTTGGTGGAGATATTCTCTTCATTGAAACGATTCCACTTAAAGGCAGAGGATTCAAACTTACAGGTCAACTTGGTGATGTAATGGGTGAGTCTGCAAACCTTGCTTACAGTTATGTGAAGAGCATTCTTCAGGCACAAATTGAAGAAGAGCTTCTCAAGTCGAAGAAGACTGTGAAGAAAGTAGCTAAAAAAGCAGTTAAGAAAGTTGATACTCCAGCGACTGTTACTGCACCAGCGGTACCAGCTCCGAATCCGGAAGAGGCAACAGACTTCCTTGCGAAACATGAAATCCATCTTCACTTGCCAGCAGGTGCGACTCCGAAAGACGGTCCATCAGCAGGTATTACGATGGCACTCGCTCTTTACTCACTTTCTACGAACCAAATGGTTCGTGGTGACATCGCTATGACGGGTGAGTTGAGTCTTACTGGGAAAGTTTTGCCGGTTGGTGGTATCAAGGAGAAAGTCCTCGCAGCGAAACGCGCGGGTATCAAGGAAATCATCCTTCCATGGCAGAATGAAAAAGATCTTAAGGAAGTACCTGAACGTCACCGTAAAGGCATGAGATTTCATCCTGTGAAACACTTCGATGAAGTTCTCAAAATTGCTCTCAAAAGAAGATAAAAAATAAGGGGACTACGGTCCCCTTTTTTTTGGTCAATTTTGCCATCCGTTTGGATTCACGCTCTTTCCCGGTAAAATATAAATAACTTTTACCCTGGGGTAGGGATGCTTAATTTGATACCAGCTTTTCTTTTTTTATTTCTTTCTACTTCTGTTTTTGCGGGAGTAATTGAAGCTCATTTCTCCTGCCCGAGAGATACAGCAGCAGTGAACATCGAAATTACATTTGATGGACAAGGTAAACTTCAGTTTAAACCTGATGTGTTCTCGATGAACCTTCATAAATATGAATTGGAAGAGGCCAATGCCTGCTTTGCCCAGTTTCAGAAAAAAGTAAGTGAAGCATTGGAGGCCTATAAGGCAAACAACTGTGCGACTTCCAAGGAAGACTTTTGTGTTATTTCTCAGGATTATTTGAATGTTAAAGTCCTGGATAAGATCGAATCATCGAAACTTGCAAAAAAGTTTCCTGGTCTTAAACTAAGTACTCCAGTGATTGTCATCTCTGGCAATCAGTCTGATAAACCAAACGATAACCGCTCTGGTCCTGCAACAGCTGAAGCATATCTTCAGGATAAGATTGCAAAAAAAGAAATAGATCCTAAAAATCTTTCACAAGCTTTCCAGTTCAAGAACGCTCCTTATAAGGTTTCTGATTTTGATAAAGTAGTTGGTGAAAATATTGAAAACGTTTTCTCTTCTATGAATCGTGAAGATGCCAAACAGTATGCCCAGAATTATATGGTGGCGAAATCCAACGTACTTAAAGCTACGGCGCCTTCTGAACAGAAAACACAGGTTCTGAATAATCTTAATCAGATGTTTGGTTATATCTATGGTGAGAAAGGTGCCGAAGAACTAGCTAAGATTCTTGAATGTAAACCAGAAGATGAATTGAAACCAATTCAGGACATCCTCACTAATCTTGAAGACACCAAGAAAGTTGATAAGTGTAAGGACCTGGCACCTGGTGAGCACAAGGTCTTCAAAAAAGACTCTTCAGATTATTATGGAACCGGTCATTACCTTCTTAAACGTACCAAAGAAGGGGATTACCAGGCCGTTGTGAGTGTAAACTTCAAAACTGGTGGCGGATCACTTCCTCCGCAAGAAATGCTCAAGCGCTCTAAAGAGTGTCTAGATTTAGCATCTCCGTTCCTGAAAGGTCCGGATGGAAAACGTCTGCAATTTTCTGTCATCACTCCACAAGAAGCTCAGCAACTACCAAGTGATGAAAGACCAGAACCATATAATGTAAGTATTGAGCCAGTTGGTTTTGGAACAAATGCCGCTTCGTACGCTCAGGATGTTGGTTGTCCTACTATTACTCACGAAATGCTTCACTTGTTGGGGCTGTGTGATGAGTACAAGGAAGATCGTCCTCAATACGGGAATATGTGGAATTGTCGTGTTGTTACAAAAGTACCTTCGATCATGCGTGAATTATCAACATTTAATCAAGCCGTGCCAAAGACAACGACATGTAACTGCTCATCTCAGACTTGTTCATCAATCATGAAAGGCTCAGATGATAACATCAAGAAGATCTATACTGGTCAAAGTGGTTACGATGTCATCGATTACAAATTCAGAAATGCTTATTGCAAAGAAGACTACATCAATAATACTTCAAAAAATTTGCAAGATCCTTCAAAAGCAGTCGCTCTCTTGAGTAACACTGATAGTGAGATCGTGCTGGAATCGCGTTTTGTATCACAAACTACGGCCGCACCTCACTACAAGCTCCTGCGTTCGAAACTAACTTGTAAGTGTCCTGCAGGTGACAATGATTGTCTTCAGCAGAAAGCACGTATCGTTACTATAGCTAATCAGGAAACTGTGAAAGATGCCTGCCCTAGTGGAGCGACTCTCATTGGTAACTCTGCACAGAAAGCTAAGACAGGAGTAACGTTAGAAGGTGATGTTATCAGTCTTACTTCATCACCAAAACTTCCAAGTCTTCTTCAACCACAACAGTTTAATAAGATCCTCGCAGGTCCGTGTACTGGAAAAGGTGCTGACGGATATATCGAATGTGCTGACTTCGCTTACAAGAGTGACGAGAAAGGTCCATGTAATGTTCCGGAGAAATGCCGTGATGATAAATACTTTATGGGGTCACAACAATGAAATATCTAATTCTAGGTTTATTAACAGTAACATCAGTTCATGCAACAGTTCTGTCTC
Source organism: Halobacteriovoraceae bacterium (assembly GCA_040376635.1). Taxonomy (GTDB): domain Bacteria; phylum Bdellovibrionota; class Bacteriovoracia; order Bacteriovoracales; family Bacteriovoracaceae; genus Peredibacter. The sequence goes on along the minus strand of JBEIQF010000085.1, from coordinate 6,939 downwards.
AATACATCAGCTCGCCTGATGGGAGTTCTGAGCAGCGATTTGTTCTTTCTAAGAATTCGGCCAGGTATGAAAAGCGTTCTAATTTCTTCGATAAGACAAAATCATTCTCACTTGGAGAGTTTCAACTCTCAAACGATAAAGTAAGTGCTGATGATATGAAGAAGGTTGAAAAGATTCTTTCTAAGATCAAAGATGTAGATCAGTTCTTAAAGAAGAAGAACTCCAGCTTTAATGACTTCTCGGCGAAAGCCCCTCATGATTCATTTATTATTCTAGATGAATATAGAGTTTCCCAGAAGTCAGACCTCTATCCTGAACTGAAAGAAATCTATGATCGTCTTCTTGCTAAGAACTGGAAGCAAGAATCAGGCATCAAACTTTCAGAAGACCTGAAAACTCTTACGACTATTAAGAGTGGTAAGGAGACATCCAAGGAAGCTTTTAATTTTGGTTTTCATTGCCAGAAGACAGAAGCACCAACTGTGTGCGGATATAAAAATCTCGGAATACTCTTCGTTCAATAGCTCAAATAAAAAAGGCCACCGAAAGGTGGCCTTCTTATTTGAAGATCTTTTTGTGTTCTTAAAACTCGTCTGAATCGTATTCAGATTTAAGAGTGTGCTTAACTTTACCAGCAGCGATTTCTCTTAGAGCAGTAACAACTTCTTTGTTTTTGCTTCTAACTTGAGAATCGTCACCTTCACGAAGTTGCTTCACTCGCTTAGCAGTTAGATGAACTAGCTCATAACGATTTTCAACATGTTCTAAACAATCTTCGACTGTGACTCGTGCCATTGGAATACCTCTTAAGGGAATTAGAATCCTTATTTTTAAGGGAGAAGGGCCCAACTGTCAAAGGGGAAGTGATGTAAATGAAGCAGGTGGCCATGTTTCCCGAGCGAAATTCTCTGGCGCTCTGCAACTAATTTTACGAATACATCCCGTTGATCTGCTCTTTGAACCTCTCTACCACTGCTTTTCGCTTAATTTTGAGCGATGGCGTGAGGAAATTGTCCGTCGTGAACTCCTCAGTGATGATCGTGAACTTCTTGATTTGCTCAAATTGAGCGAGTTCAGCATTCACCTCATCGAGCTCTTTCTGGATGATATCCCTGACTTTCGAACTCTGAGCGAGGTCCATTACCGAGCAATCTGATGGAAGATCGAGTTCTTCAAGCTTCGAAAGGAAGCGTTCTTTCTCAATCCCAACAAGGGCCGTGAGGAAGTTTTTCTTATCACCAATGACTACCAGGTGAGAAATGTGGGCCTTGGATTTTGCGATATTTTCAATTTTTTGAGGAGCTACGTTTTTACCACCACTCGTGATGATGATGTCTTTCTTACGATCTGTGATTCGGAGATATCCTTCAGCAGTGAATTCTCCAATGTCTCCGGAATGGAACCATCCACCCTGCATGGCCTCAGCTGTGGCGGTAGGATTTTTATAATACTCTTTCATGAGAGCATCACTCTTGATCAGGATTTCTCCGTCAGCACCAAAAGAGATTTGCACATCTCCCATTGGTCTACCAACTGTTCCAGCAACTTGTTTTGCTAGTGGATTGAGGCAACAAGGAGCGATCGTCTCCGTGAGTCCATATCCTTCAAGAATGGTGAGATTGGCATAACGTAAAAATTTAATGATCTGAGTAGAGAGTGGAGCACCACCAGATACAAAGTATCTGATCTTGCCACCGAAACGATTATAGATTTTAGAGAAAACAATTTTGTGAGCAAGTTTGTATTCGATGATTTCAACAGCACTTGGAGAAAGATCTTTGTCGATCTTCGAGAAATAATTTTCAGCTGCATTCAGTGCCCATTTGAAGGCCTGTTTTTCAACCACAGAACCAGAATTTACCTGTTCCATAACCTTGGTATAGATTTTTTCGAAAATTCTCGGAACAGCAATCATCACTGTTGGTTTAACTACAGCAAGGTTATCGATAAGCTTTTCCATTGATTCAGCGTAAACAGATTGCCAGCCGAATACGAGAGGAAGAAGTGAATCACAACGTCCGAGAACGTGAGAGAGCGGAAGGAATACCAACGTTCTGTCATTCTGATTGAATGCTGTTTTAATAGTTGCTTCCACATTCAGAAGCATCGTCGTCATACCATGTTGAGTGATGACTGCACCTTTCGGTTCACCAGTTGTTCCAGATGTATAAATAATTGAGGCTATTTCATCTGGTTGTTGATTCTGAATATAGTTTTCAAGAAGATCAGGATTACCTTTAAGTTCATCTTTACCGATGCGCTGAAGTTCTTTGAAACTGTAATAAGGATAGGAGTTACGGAATTTCTTCAATGTCTCTTCTGAAAGTTCATTCAGCGAAATCACAAATTTTAAGTTCGTCCACTCCTTCATGAAAGGAATGACTTTTTCCATTTGTTTATCATTCTCAACGATCAGAACAGAGCTTTCTGAATGCTTAAAGATATAATCTATCTCACTGCCAAGATAGCTTGGATAGATCGGAACGAGCGTGCAACGTGAGCACATCGTGGCCATATCAAGAAAGTTCCACTCTTTGCATGTCTGAGAAAGAATCGCGATCTTATCACCGACGTTGACACCAATCTTTTGAAAAGCAGAAGCAAGTGTTTCAATCGTGTTTTTATATTCTTTGAAAGTGAGACTTTTGACTTCGTTATTTTCAATCCAACCGATCGCATTTCGATCTGCAGATTTTTGCACTCGAAGTTTCAGCAATCTTCCGAGAGTTCGTGGTCCTTGCAACAACATCCGGTCATCCTTTTTTTCCAGTCATGCATCAACTTCTGAAATAATTCAGAAAGTTAGTACTCATGAAAGCTGGTCCGATATTTGCTCTTATCGGAACTTATGAAGACAGTCATTATAGTTTCTAAATGCCTTAGAGTCACTAAATTCAACTCTCATGAGAGCACCTATGAATTCCATTTTAAAGGAGTTTGTGCCGGAGAGGCACTCCGAAAAGTGTTATTACAAGGACGTCATGATTTCGAAATCAAGCGAGGCGAGGAATACCTGATGTATGTACAAATGCATTCGTTCGAAAATGGAACACTTCGAGGACTCATCCTCAAAGCTAAATTACTTGATGAATGTTGGGATAAGTCTTAATCGACGTTAATTGAAACGTGATCACCTACCATGAATTGGTTTAATTCAAAAATAGGAGTGTCTTCTTTTTCGTATTCGTTAACCATCGTGATAGCTGCATCATCAGTCGTATTGAGAACTTTTAATTCGCCAATTTTCACTTTGTAGTTCACGCGCTTTTTGTTGTCGTAAGGATTCTGCACAGAAACGATTCTGAACACATCGAGGATTGAATCTTTTTTTACACCCTGACCAGAGCCGATATTCACGTAATAGTTTTTGCGTACAACTTCATTTTCAAAACCCATTGGAAGATCTTGTGCCATTGAGAAAATGACAAATGAACGGGCCGAAACCGTTTGTGAAATTAAAAGTGTGAATAGAATCAGGGCAAACTTCATTGGATCCTCGCAGGTAAATCCAATGGTCTTATCGGTAGGTTAGAAAGGAAGTTTATAGAAGGGGAAATAATGACCGCAGTACAGGAGCACTGCGGTCAGGTATAGACTATTTGCCCTGAACTTTAAGGTACTTGATGTTGTTATAGATGATGTCTGAGTAACGGAAGTTCTTCAGGTAATCATGATAGAGGATGTAGTTACGAGAGTAATACTGCATCGACCATGGGAGATCACGGTTTACCAGATCTTCCATTTTCTTCATCAATTCAAACTTACGATCACCGTCTTCAAGCTCACGAAGTTCGTTGAACATTTTATCAAACTCAGGGTTTGTATACTGAGAAGAGTTCGGTCCCGGAGGAAGCTTATCGCTTGTGAGAAGCTGTAGAACGTTTTCAGAATCCGGGTAATCAAGAACCCATCCACCTTGCCAGAACTGAAGCTCACCACTGCGAGACTTCTCAAGGAATGCCGGAAATGTATTCAGGCGAACTTCAACCTGAATACCAAGATTGCGAAGTTCCTGCTGAACGAACTCACCCATCTGACGTTTTCTTGTATCTGTTCCACGAACATCATACACAAGTGTCGGAAGACCTTTACCGTCAGGGTATCCGGCCTTTTTCAGGTAATCCTTCGCTACTGCCAGATCATATTTATAAGGAAGATCAGTTGATGGAGAGTAACCTGCAATTCCCGGAGGATAAATCGAGTTAGCTTTCTGAGCGATATTATAAGTGAAGAGTTCGATGTATTTGTCGATGTTCACACCGTAAGCAATCGCTTTGCGAAGATTCAGGTTTTTCCCGATGATCTTATCTTTCATATTGAAAGCAATCCACCAGTAGATCAGAGTAGGTGATGCCTGAAGCTGGATACTGTCTTTTGTGATTTCTTCTTTAAGTTTTCCATCAGTCGTCAGAGCTTGCGGATAAAGATCTTTCACGAGATTGATCATGTCCGTTTTTTTCTTCATGAAGTTAAGCCAGTCAGTTTGTGATTCTTTAATCACAATAAAACGAACGTTAGTCACGAAAGGCAATTTTGCTCCAGCATCTTTCAGGAGACCATTTTCATGAGCGAAGCGGTCGCCCTGTGATGGGTAAACTGAAGAGTTGTATCCGGGAAATTTCTTAAGAAGAACTTCCTGAGTAGAACTATACTTAGTGATGAAATATGGGCCTGTACCAACGAACTTCTGGCGAAGATCATTATTTGTCGCCTTGATGGCCTCTTCAGGAATTGGTGACGTGAAACTCATCGCCATCGCCCATAAAAGTTGTGGATACGGACGAATAAGTTCGATCACGAGTGTGTAATCATCCGGTGTGCTTACACCTTGAATCGATTCAGAGAAAAAAAGTTTAAGGTCTGTTCCAACCTTGTCTCTCCATTCATTAAGCCCTTTGATTTTGCCATCAACAACCCAGAAGCCCTGTGAACGAGTACCCTGAAACGCCAGACGCTTGATCTGGTTAACAAAGTCTTGAGCTTTAACTTCACGGCCTTTAGATAGAAATTCTGAATCGTGATACTTGATACCTTTCTTAATTTTGAAAGTGTATTTCAGTCTGTCCGTTGAAACTGCTGGAAAACCTTCTGCAAGTAGCGGACGAAGTGAGTAAGGACGTTTTAGATATTCAATCTCAAACAATGACTCGTAAACCTGAGATAGCGGCTGATAACAAATTGTATCGTAGCAGTTCGCTGGGTCGAGTGTAGAGATGTCATCAGCAATCGAGATATCGATGTGATCAGCGCGATTTGAGTTCTTCGTACAGCCGATGAAAGCGACTAAAAAAGCTAAGAGTAAGAATTTCATTTAAGGGCCCCTTCTACTGCTTTGATAAGTGCATCTGTTTTGCCAGAGTCGCCTGACCCTTGAGCATTATCTGGTTTACCACCGCCACGACCATTCACGATCGGCATAACTTGTTTTAAGACAGCTGAGCAATCAACTGCGTTTGATTTGTTTGTTTTAAGAATGAATGAAACCTTGTCGCCTTCAACAGCATATAGGAAGAGAACACCCTTTGGGTTCTTATCAACAAAGATATCACCAAGCTTTCTCATATTGCCTTGATCAGCTGAGGCAGCTTTAGCAATTGTGAGAGTCAGGCCATCTTTAATCGGCTGCTGATTATTGAAAAGATTCTGCGATTCAAAGTTCTGAAGTTTATCGTTCAGAGTTTCAAGCTGCTTGTTCTTATCTTTAACGTCAGCAAAGAGAGCGTTCAGCTTCTCGAGAACTTTTTCTTCTTTTACTGCAAAGTTCTTCTCAACTTCAGCGAGAATCTTCGAACGGTTAAGAAGATAATTGATCGCAGTCGTTGAAGTAATAGCTTCGATACGGCGAACACCAGAAGCGAGGGAAGTCTCAATAAGGATCTTGAAGAGACCAATGTCTCCTGTATTCGTTACGTGAGTTCCTCCGCAAAGCTCGATAGAGAAGTCTCCCATTTCAAGCACGCGTACTTCATCACCATATTTCTCACCGAAAAGTGCCATCGCACCTTTCTTCGTTGCCTGGTCTTTTGTCATGTTTGTAGCTTTCACTGTAAGTGAAGAAGCAACAGCTGAATTCACAAGCTCTTCAACCTGAGCGATCTCTTCCGGTTTCAAGGCTTCAGAGTGAGTGAAGTCAAAACGAAGTCGATCCGGACCAACTGAAGAACCCGCCTGTTTCACGTGATTACCAAGAACCTTGATAAGTGCAGATTGAAGCAAGTGAGTCGCAGAGTGGTTACGTTTCGTAAGCTCGCGCTCTTCGTGATTCACTTTAAGAGTATAAGATTCGCCAACGTTTAATGCGTCAGCATCTGTAGAGATATGAACGTGAAGACCATCAACTGGTTTCTGCGTATCAGTGATTGTTGCAAGCTTACCTTCTTTCGAATCAATCTCGCCTTTATCACCAACCTGACCACCGCCTTCGCCGTAGAAAGGAGATTTATCGAACACGAGATAAAACGTGCCATCAACTTCTTCTTTCGCGATCAGCTTAGCGTTTGAAGTCACTTCTTCATAACCAGTGAACTTAGTTGCACCAAATTTTTCTTTGATACCGTAGAACACTTTGATGTTGTCTTCCTGAACCTTGAACTTTGAACCTTGCTTAGACTGTGCTTTTTGCTTCGTCATCGCATCTTCGAAGCCTTTTGTATCAAGCTCGATATTTTTCTCGCGAAGGATCACCTCCGTAAGATCGAGAGGGAAACCGAATGTATCGTAAAGTTTGAAAGCTACTTCACCTGAGAACTTATCGCCTTTTTTAACACCAGCAAGAGATTCGTTGATGAGAGTAAGACCAGTATCAAGAGTCTTGCGGAATTTTTCTTCTTCTAGTTTCAGAAGTTTTTCAGCAAGAGCAGCGTTCGCAGCATTGTCCGGGTATTCTTCGCCAAGAGCTTCGAATACTGCTGGAACAATTTTGTAGAATGATGGTTCTTT
>JBEIQF010000260.1:0-4842 GCA_040376635.1 Halobacteriovoraceae bacterium | reverse complement strand
TGCATGCAGGGTTTATGAGGACCGGCCAAGTGTCTGCCGGACAAATGCTGTTCTAGGTTCTGCAAGCCAGTGTGATACTTCAGAAGGTGTGAAGCCAGTAAGACTGGTTAAGACGCCCCAGTCAGACATGATCATTTATGCTCAATTTTTGTATTCAAATAAGAACGGATCATTACCGCATATGGTAGGTGAGCTCGTGACAGCGATTGAAGAACTATAATCTTTTGATGATGTGATAGCCGAACTGAGTTTTCACAATCCCTGAAACTTCATTTTCTTTTAATCCAAGCAGGGCTTTTTCAAATGCAGGAACCATTCTGCCCTTGGGAAACTCACCGAGATTTCCACCATCTTTTGATGAACTGCAGAGAGAAAAATCGGAAGCTAATTTTTCGAACGCTTCACCCTGAGAGAGTTTTCTCAGGATGTCTTTTGCTTCATATTCATGAGAGACGAGGATGTGTTTAGCTCGCAGCACTGATTTCTTTTTTACCTGTGATCATTTTTGAGTACTTCAAAAGTTTTTCAAAGTCGACGGGCTTATCAAAGAAGAAAGTATTCTCAAAAGATTTGCAGGCCCTATCAATATCAGGAATAAATGCTGAAATCATGATCACTGGACATTTGTCATTCTGGTTTGGTTTTAATCTCAGGGCCTTCAGGAAATCTGCACCTGTCAAATAAGGCATTTGATGATCAAGTGTGATGAGATCGAACTTGTGCTCCTGACATCGCTGGTAGGCCTCAAGCCCATCACTTGCAAAATGCAGATCCGTGAACCCTTGAGACTTAAAAAAAGCTGCATAGATTTCCTGAAGCTGAATTTCATCATCGACAATCAAGATTTTAGGCATGGTCTCTCCCGGGTTTGAGCACGGTTCAATTGTATAAAGATGTTGTAAAATCTTTGTAAAGAAAGTGCCAATTTAAGGTGCTGTCCTATCGGTATACAGGCCCCAACAATTCAGTGATTTATCAAAAAATCTAAGGCAAGTTTAAGGATTCCCATAGACTATGCCCATGAAAGCACCCCTCATGCTTTTATTATTTATGGGTATGCCGGTTTATGCGACCCCCGGTGATTCGGCCTATACCTGTCGAATGGGTGATTACGTTTACCAGGGAGTTTATCACTCGGATTCATATAATATGCCGGGAACAAAAGGGCAGGCATCCTGCAAAGAACGGGAAGCCATGGATTCTGAAAAAATCGGGAAGGAATATAAGGCCAATCATCAAATGATCAGAGATCAGATTAAAAAGATGATGGATGATCCACAGTGCGTTTATCTGAAACCAGTGATGGAAAATTATCTCGATAAATATCAGAAGAATGAAGACCAGTTTACAAGATTAACAAACATCCGCACCGATTATGTTGCGGAGAAAATCAAAAAGTACGACGTACAAAAGGCTTACGCTTATGCAGGTGCTTTCAATGGAACATGCTCAGGTGGGCATAATCGGAAAACTAGTTTTATTAATCTTGAATTTATCAACGAACTCCCACAAGCAAAAGGCGGACAAACTCAAGTAAAGAAAGAAGGAGAGGAAATTGACTCCTGTGCCGATGTTTCTGCAGATGGAACTGACGACTTAAAATCTTTTTTTGTCTCAACTAAAAACGCCAAGGGGAAAGACTTCCTCTTCACGTGGGATCCTTTTGGAGTGCCCGATCATGTGACGGTGAAAAGTAAATCCGGTGCTCTTCTTTACGATTCCGGGTGTAAAGGCGCCGATACGACTCCGGAACCGATTAAGCTTCCAGTTCAAAAGGACGGAATCGTCATCAGTGTTATCAACACATGTGAAACACCTGCGGAGAAATCTTCAGCATGGAGTTTACGAATCCAGTGTGGGGAACCTTCTGATGTCTGCAAAGAGCCCAAAGAGGAACTCACTGCTCTCGTAAAAAAAGAGATCGAGTTAACAAAGACGCTGATTGATGCGAGCAAGCTCCAACAGCAATGCTATTACCATATTGATAAAGATATTCTCGGAGATCTTCTTCAGGACGGAATGATTGAAGAAGAAAATGCTCCAATGACCAATGGTATTTGTGATGTGAGTGATGATGGATGCCAGGATAAAATCAATCAAAGTTCGCAGAGCGATATTGCCAAAGCTGGCCTGGTGAAAACAAATACAGGAAGTGGAAGCGGGATTGGAAACCTTCTCCCTTATCGCGAACCTTCTCAGGAACAATTCAATTGTCCGGAAAGAAAAGATGTTCAGGATTCTATATTTAAAACCGTAAGTTATGCCTACTGTAAACATGGTTGGAAGCGCTTAGGTCTTGAGAATACTGAGCCGGAATAAAACACTCAAGTAATCATGGGCCTTTTCCGATAAGCTCTCCATGAAAACTCTGATTCTTCTCGCATTGGTAGTCTCTTGTGCTCATGAACCTCAGAAGATTTCCCGTCCTCATTGGGTGGAAGCTGTCCGTTCAGGCGAAGAGGCCATGAAGGTGACCCATGGAAATAAAACCTTCTACAGACGTATCGCTGGTTCTGCTGATGTGACAAAACAGACGGCCTGTAATCTTGTTGTGATGAAGGCCGAAGAAGATCTCAAAAAAGAATATCCCAATTCAAAAGTTCCCTATGCCGTCGAAGTTCTTTTTTATGATGAAGAACACAAGGATTGCGCTGTCACCATTTCTGTCGCTAAAAAGATTGAAGTCGAAGTCGCTAAATCAGATGTAGAGATCATCAATCGTAAAATTGCACTCTCAGAAAAAGATATTGTTACTGAAGAAGAAGCTGGAGAAATCGTTCAGCTCAGATCTGATCTTGCTGCAAAATTCGCCCTCACTGGTCTCACGAAAAGTGAGTTTGAGAAATTTGCGAAAGATAAAGTCACTTTGATTGAAGAAAACAACTTGTGTACAAAGGTCTTCAAGACTAATTCATACTCCATTCATGGACTCACTCACGTCTGCTGGAAAGGCGATATTGTCGCCGGCTACTGTACCCAGAAAGACAAGCAGTGCTGGACCAGAACTCCCTGATTTCAAGCCCTTAAATTTTTCCGGAAAGAGTGTCGATAAAACCCCTTAGCTGAATTATATCCATCAATTCAACAGGGAAGTGTTTTATGGATATGTCGAATCTCAAATCCATTGAATCTCGCGTACAGATCATTACGGTCATTGAAAAGGCCGCTATGTTCGGTGGTGACATCTGGCAATCTGAGCCAGGCAAGGTGGGTCGACATCTCGCTCATATCATCCAAATTGTAAATGAACTGAAGTCCGACAGGGTTATCCTGCGCACTCCTACCATTGTTCAGATAAGTCCAAATGAACCTCTTTACGTTCGACTGAATTATCGAAACCTGATCTTCCGGTTGCAGCCAGGAGAGTTCAAAGTGAATGGAGATAAAATCAGCTGCCTCTATCCAGATGAAGCACGAGCTCTTGAAGAGCGACCAGGTGGAGACAGATATGTTCTTCCTTTCAACAGCGACATTTCCTTGTCTGTCAAAAGAATGGAAAGAACGATGAGAGAAATGACTTATGAAATGGAGTTAAGAATTATCGATGTTTCTTCACGTGGATTCGGTATTCTTATTTCCGGGCATAATCGTGAATACTTCAGGAAGAACGATCATTTCTGGTTAAAGGCCATTGATCAAAAGGCCCTTCGAACTCCCATCCTAGGATCTGTCTGTTACGTTGCACCGAAAGGTTATTATCTGAAGCGTGGTGACGTAAGAGTTGGACTATCTCTCTCTATTCCCTTAGCGAAAGAGACCTTCGATTACCTGAAAAAGAAATGCCTTATCGTGTTGAGTGCATAGAGCTGACACATAAGAACTTTTCAAAAAAACTTTTCTGATTAAAACAGATACTGACTTATATCATGGAGGGTATATGTTCATTCTGTTTGCCGCTGCGCTTTTTCTTTCATCACATTCTGTTTTTGGTTTTGATGAATTCTCATCTTATCGCGATCTCAACATTGATAGTTCCGTGTACGAGAAAAAAGTCACTGATGCACTCGCTACTGAAAAGACGATTCGTCGTTCACCAATCGGATCGGCCAGACGTTATGCCGCCGGTGAAAAAATTCCAAATGCAGTCGCCTGGAAATCTATTCCTGATATGCAGGAGCGCTTTGAGAAGTTCCGCGATGAGCGATTCATGAAAGATCCATCCGATCCAAACAATCTCCGGAGGATCTCATGGCTTTATCCAGTTGATGGATGCTGGACGCGGGCAGCTCTTTTTAATCGACATGCATTCAGAGAATTTGTGCCTATTCCAAGCAAGGTTTTCGCCTTCGGAAATCTCAGAGTCAAAACGCCGAACTCAAGACGTGGTGTTGTGGGATGGTGGTATCATGTGGCACCGATGGTGAGAGTCGGAAGCGAGCAATTTGTTCTCGATCCATCAATTGAACCTACACGACCTCTACCACTTAATGAGTGGCTTGGAAGAATGGGAAAACCAGAAAGAATCAGAGTGGCAGTTTGTGGATCGGGGACATATTCACCAGGGGACAATTGCGACAAAGAAAGTGATGGCGTTGAAGCGAGAGCTGAAAGAACGCAAAGAGAATATCTTGTTCTTGAAAAGAGAGAACTTACAGCTCTTGGAAGAAATACGAGCGAAGAGTTGGGAAATAATCCGCCTTGGTAGGCCTCTTTTGAGATAAAACTTCAAAAAAAGTCATGTTGCTGCTGTGCGTTTTTCGCCTTCTGGGTAGATAAGCCCTTAATAACTGTATTACAATGACGTCAGACACTTTTCATCCCTATTTCTATCAAACACAGGAGTTGCTAATGGATGTCGGTTTATTTACTCAAGATGGATTGGTGATGGTCCTTCGCTTTATT
>JBEIQF010000102.1:0-10267 GCA_040376635.1 Halobacteriovoraceae bacterium | reverse complement strand
TTCTGGAACATCATGTAGAGATAAGCATCTGCCACAGTGTCAGCAATGCTCATTCTTTCAAGATAGCGTGAGTGAACGACTGAAGTGATCTTTTCACCTTCAATCTTTTCCATCATCGAGACATCTGGTTCAACATGATAGTACTGGGGTATCTGGAGATTGAACTGGCCCTTCAGTGCCTCACGGACCATTTCCGCATTTTTCTTTTCCACGCGGAAGTCTAGTTCACCAATACTTTGAGAAGCGTAGTTGATGATTGTGCGGTTGAGTGCCGTGATTAGACCACGCACTTCCATCTGTTCTTCTTCATTAAGTTCAGTCTCAGTAAGAGTTGAATCAAGATGATTCAGGATCGAGATGAGAGTTTCTTTTTGTGATTCAAAGAGATCAGTTAGTCCCGGTCTCTGGATTTTTATGAGAACTGGTTTATCAGTTTTAAGTTTTTTCTTCCCGTGCTCAGTCAGTTCAAACTGATAAATCGCTCCGACAGATGCTCCGGCGAATGCATTCTGAACAACATCAGGAATATGAATGTAATCACGAAGCCTGTCCCAGCTTGGTCTCTGGAGAACTTCGGTAACGTATCGCCATGACTTATGCTGAGAACCGAAGATCCCACCGAGTTTATCCTGCTGGTGACGAAGTTCTTTCGCAAGTGATGGTGGAGCGAGTTCTGCCAGAACCTGAGCGAGCTTCACATACATACCACCAAGTTCCTGGAGAACGATGGAAATGATTCTCCCTTGAGTGAGTTCTTCACGGGGAGTACACATGATACTGATGAGTGAGGTCATACAACGATCGGCCGGAAGATGGTTCACGGCCTCATCAATCAGAGGAAGAAGAAGATTTCTGCCTTTGAGATTATCTTTCAGAGTTTCCTGAAGATTCGGACGAACTTCTTTCTCATAGAACTTATGCATGATCCGTTCAGTGAGAAGAGTGAGTTTTGTATGTTCGATTTCCGGAAGTTCATAAAGGGCAGTGAAGAGTGGCTCACGAAGGTAAGGGACAACGTTCATCGCTTCATTTGAAAAAACCGGGAAGAGTCTGAAGATAGGTATGAATCTGTTGGCAATTGTTCCAACGATGTCTTCAACGATATCGGCCTGATCGATGAGTTCAAAAAACTCAGGGTGCTTACCGATCGTATCAAAAACTTTATCGAAGAATTCAGTGAAGATGGGAGCGAGGCGCTTTTCATCCACCATGTCGGAATTAAATTTATCGATACCCATCGTCTGAAGGGCGCCGATTGTTGCATCCATATCTGGTGGGAGATCAAACTCAGCATCAAAACCAAAATGAACAACGTCTCGTGCGAGTACTGCCCAGGCACGTTTCATTTCCTGGTCTGAGACAGGATCAAAACTTACTTTTGAGATGGCCTTAGCAAAATAAGCACCCAGGGAACCTGAATAGTTTTTTGATTCTAATGCTATTTCTGCAACCCAGGTGTAATCCCGCATGTGACCCTTTTCTTCCAGTAATCATTCTACCGAAAAAAGAGGAATCTACTACAAATTTGCAGCAAGAATGCCAAGGTCGAGTTCGATGAGGCCAAGGACATTATTGAAGTCCAGTGGCTTTGAAAGAAAGCGGTAGACGCCCAGTTCGCGCATGATGTTTCTGAATTCGAATTCATCGTATCCGGAAACGAAGTACGTTGGGATGCGGCGGCCGGATTTTTTGATTTCTTCCATGAGGGTCGGTCCATCAAGATAAGGCATGTTGATGTCCGTCAAAATGAGATCAGGCTCGTTATTCTTAAGCCAGGCCATGAAATTTCTTGAATCAGAGAAAAAACGTAATTTGATGAGTCCACGTCTGATCTGTTTTTCAAGAAGAAGCCGGTAGATGTATTCCATCTCCAGTTCGTCGTCGACTACGGCTATCAATTTCGCCACATGTACTCCTGCAATATTTCCGAGACGCTACTTTTAACTCAACTTGTAACTTCCACCACCTAAAGAAATCCTTAAGTGTAACTGTCAGTCATATAATGCGGGTTAGCTGGCCGTTCGTGCTGAGATGGGCCAAACTAGATCTTTCAAAATTACATGGAGGATTAAATGAAACTTTTTTACAGTCCAGGTGCTTGTTCACTTGCTCCGCATATCGTAATGGCCGAGCTCAATATGGCGTACGAAATCGAAGCAGTTGATCTGCGTGCAAAAAAAACTGCGACTGGTGCAGACTTCAAGGCCATTAACGTTAAGGGATCTGTTCCTGCACTTAAACTTGAATCAGGTGATGTTCTTACTGAAGGTGCAGTGATTTCTCAGTATCTTGCTGATCAAAAACCTGAATCAACTTTGTTCGCTAAATTCGGAACGATCGAAAGAGTAAGAATTCAAGAAATGATGAATTTCATCGCGACTGATCTACACAAAAGTTTCACTCCGCTGTTTATCACTTCTATGATTTCAAAATCAACTGAAGCACAGACAGATGTTACGACATTCTATAAAGGTGCCATCCTTCATAAGCTTGCCTTTGTTTCTGAAAAACTTGGATCAAATGATTACATCATGGGGAAAGATTTCACGATTGCTGATGCTTACCTTTTCACTGTGGTGAGCTGGGCGAAGGTCAAAGAAATTGATTATTCTCAATTCACAAATCTTACAAACTACATGACAAGAGTTGCTTCTCGTCCTGCAGTTCAGAAAGCGATGAAGGAAGAAGGACTGATTAAATAATCATTCCATATTGTCAGCGATAATATCTGCTATCTCACGCAGGTTCGTGCGCTCGAGTTCATGCTTAGAATGAGAAATTGTTTTGAGTTGTGAATGATGAAGCCACGAACCTGTCAGTTGAGTCTCTTCAGTACTCACCATTCGGTCCTGATCTCCTAGAATCAATGTCACAGGAATATTGATATCAGACATGTCTTCACGTGTGAGTCCATCAAGGCGCTCCAGGTGTTGCATCATGTGGGCCGTTGAGCGCAAGAGTTGTTTCCAGCGTTCGCCATGCTTGTTCTGAAGTGCTTCAGCAAAGTGAGGGAATTTTTCTACAAGATGTTCCGGATTCATCATAGGAAGTTCTTTACTGACTGCTTTCTCAGACCAGTTGAACTTAGTGCCGTAAGTGAAAATCATACTGATGGGAGAGTCTTCGAAGTTGGCCTTGTGATAAAGAGCAACGTAGCCACCCATAGAATAGCCAAAAATCACAACCTGTTTGAATTTGTGTTGCTTAATGTAGTTCTCAAGATCGCGGGCAAAAAGATCAATTCTGAATTCTGCAGGGACGGCCGAGTTTTTGCCGTGACCTGAAAAATTAAATGAATGTGTTTCAAATCCTCTTTCCTGACAAAGTGTCATGAGGGGAGTCATATCCTGACTAGTTCCGAGGGCCCCGTGTAAGAAAAGTATAACTTTATTTTTTGTTTCCATATTGGACTCTATCTTAACTCGGAGGATACTTAATCAAAAGGGGCCTTCATGAAACTTTTTTTGTGTTCTTTATTTTTTATGTCATTGGCGTACGGGGAAACTCAAGTATACAAGGGACAAGCAACGAAAGAGGGAAAGAAAGTCTACGAAGAACAGCATTCGGTTGTCATGGAAGGTTCAAAAGTTGTTACTTCGGTCACCGAATACAAATCTCCTTCCGGGAAAATTCTCGGCATCCTGAAAAACAGTTATGGAAAAAGCCTGAACGCTCCTGAGCACACGATGGAAGACCCGATTCACAAGAACAAGCATGGGCTTCGCTATGAAGGGGATACTCTGGTCCTTTTCAATCAGGATGAGGGTAAGAAAGAAGAGACTAAAAAGCTTGATAAGGATGATTTGAAAGGAAAGCTGGTGGTTGGTGGGCAGGGGCTTCATTACTATCTTGTCGCCAATATGGAAGAAGTGATCAAAAAAGGTGAGATAGATCTTAAATTTCTGATTCCCGGACGACTGGATGCCTACAATTTTTATCTGAAAGTCGTAAAGAAGTCAGAGGATAATGTGCAGATGGAGATCGAAATTGATAACTGGCTCCTCAAATTGTTTGCACCGAAATTAAAACTAATTTATTCGCGCAAAAATCCACGTCTTTTGAAGTACTCAGGTCTCTCAAACATCACCGATGAAAAGAAGGATATGATGAACGTAGACATTGAGTATTCTTATAATAATTAAAAATAATTTATGTGATTGGTTTCCATCTGGTCGGGGAGTAGAATAAGCAAAACACATAAGGCTTTTTCTATGCAATTCGAATCCCTCATCGCGAGTATCAGAACGAAGTTACCCATACAGAATCCTCTTCCTACATTTGTTCACAATAATATTTTACAGATGTTTGAAGGAAAGGATTTTCACGATGCAGTTGAAGAGGCAGGGAAACTTTATCGTGCAAGACCATACTGGCCTATCTTCAAATACACAGAAAAATTTGATACGGGAAAGATCACTGAAGAGGATATCTTCCGCGCGATCGATCACTATCTCGGTCATTATCCGGCGATTCCATCGATCGATAAAATGGAGATATCTCCAAAAGAATATTACTATCGCCTGATGTTTTCTGATCTCATGTTTAATGACGATGAGACTCAGCCGGATATTTCCAACAAAAGACTTTGGGACGCTTGCCTTGAAAAGATGGACGGGCAATCTCTTACGCTCACACGTTCGCGCACTCACTGGAGAGGAAGAGACTACTGGGAAAAATATCATAATGAATCCTACGCCCTGAGCATTCACTCACTCATCATTCGACTCATTTCCAGTTACCTGGATCAGGGACAAAGTTTCTGGGCAAATCCATTCATGAATAAGGGGTTCTGGACTTTCTTTGTATACGACATTCTTTCAATGAATAATTTCACGATGGGATGGAGATCAAGCCTCGTTCAGAAAGTAAAAAAATATGAGATGAGTTCTTCTGAGGAAGTCATCAAGAATGAACTTTCTCTTAAAGGCATTCCTGAAGACCAGCACGAAAGTTATCTTCTTGAGATTCTTTTCGATCTAAAAGGTTGGGCGGGAATGGTGAACAAGCTTGAGCTTGAACCATGGCAGGCGCCAGTAAAATCCCCGCAGATTAAACTTGTAGATTATATCGCAGCTGTTCTTCTCCTTGAGTCAGCTATGGATAGTTTCCACAGCGAAGCTCATTCGATTGATCTCTCTAATATCCATGGTCGTCAGGAAAAGATTGAACTCAGGTCTTATCAGCTGGCGCTTTCTGTTTATCAGATCACTCATTCATTCAAGTTGAATGAGCGCTGGATTCAGCGTCTAGATAGTTCTGAATTGCTCACGATCGTTAATGAAGTGGATTCTTCAGAGTTCCGTGATCGCATTCGTTTGTGGCATGAAGCTTACGAGGCACACTTTCACCGTGAAGCAATCGAGGCCATTGCTACTCACGCGGCCACTCCGAAGCCGGATGGTTCAAATTATGCACAGGTCTTGTTCTGTATCGATGACCGTGAAGAGTCGATCCGTCGACACCTTGAAGAAATTGATCATGATCTGAAAACATACGGAGTCGTGGGATTCTTCGGGATCGATATGAAATTCTCTTCATTGAAAAACCAGCGACTGATTGCTCAATGCCCTCCGGTGATTTCTCCAAGCCGAATCATAAAAGAAGTACCAAAACAAAATGCTGAGCCCTTTGCGAAGAAAAATATTCTTACGGGTGTGAGTGATCTTTCTCTCTATTATAATTCAAGAACGCTCTTTCGCGGTTTCCTTTCAACGCTTATCCTTGGAATCGTCAGTCTTTTTCCGATGTTCATTTCTGTGTTTTTCCCTCGAAAGAGTAAAATGCTGAAAGAAAAATTGAATCATCTCCTGAATCCTCAGCCGGAGACAGAAATGTCAATTGAGTTGGGTGAAAGTGGTCATGGCTACTCAAAACCAGAAATGGCAAAAATCGTCGAGGCGATTCTTAGAATGTGTGGGATGGAAAATAATCTCAGCCCACTTGTCATTCTACTCGCTCACGGTTCAACCAGTAATAACAATCCTTTCCGACAGGCCTATGGTTGCGGAGCTTGTGGTGGTAATGCCGGTATTCCTAATTCACGTGCCTTTGCGAAAATGGCCAATGATAAAGGTGTTAGAGAAGAACTTCAGAAGCTTGGTATCACAGTTCCTGAGACGACATTTTTCGTAGCTGGTTATCATGATACAAGTATGGATGAAGTTCGTGTGTTTAATGAAAAAGATCTTCCTGAGACTCATCGTGCTGACTTTGAACGTTTCAGAAAGAATATGCTTACAGCAACAAAGCTCAATGCCTTTGAACGTTGTCAGCGATTCAGTTCGTTTCCCCAGAATGGAACTCCGGATGAAGCTCTTGAGCACGTGAGAGAAAGAGCGAATGATATTGCTCAACCCCGTCCTGAGTATGGTCATTCATCGAATGCATTGGCGATTGTTGGTAAGAGAGAACTGACAAAAGGGTTATTTCTTAACCGCAGGGCCTTTCTTTTGACGTATGACTGGGAGCTTGATCCTGATGGGTCTGTTCTTCGCCAGGTCGTTCTTGGTGGTGTTCCGGTCTGTGTGAATATCAATATGGATTACTACTTCTCAGCTGTTGATAATGAGAATTTTGGATGTGGTTCAAAGCTTCCCTTGAATCTGACTTCACTTTTGGGAGTAATGACAGGTTCTCAGTCTGATTTACGAATTGGACTAGCACGACAGATGATTGAGATTCATGAACCCATCAGAAATCTAACGGTCATTGAAGCTCCACTTGAGAGAGTTAAAGATCTTTTCCACAGTCACCCGAGACTGAAGAACATCATGTGTAACCACTGGTTCCGCCTCGTTGTGAAAGATCCTATTCAGAACAATTGGTGGATATTCACCCAAAAAGATTTTGAACATATTTCTTATGAACCAAAGAATTTGAAACACTACAATTCTTCAATGAAACTCATCAATGAGACTCATGTGGAAGATGATTTTGCGGAGATTGATTCGTGATTGAAAATTTATTCAAACTGATGTTAGCTTCGCCATTCTTTTCCGTGATCCTTCTCGGGATCATGTTCTTCATGAACGTAAAGTTCAAGGAAAAGTACCTGACACGCATGGTGAGAATTTTCTCCCTCTACATGGCAATGCTTGGCCTTATTTTATTTGTTATGTCATGGATTGAATCGCCAAAGTTTCTATTGTTAGACTATCCGGCGTGGATTGAAGTTGGATCGTATCAATTCAAAGTTCGCTTCATTATTGATCTTCTTGGTGCCACATACGCTTTTCTATCAGTTGCACTTATTGGGATTATCTTCCGATTTAGCCAGAATTATCTCCACCGGGAAGAAGGGTACTTCCGTTTTATTTTTCTTCTTTCAATTCTTCAGTTCGGACTTTTAATAGTTTCTTTTGCGAGATCGCTTGATTTGCTTTTTATGGGCTGGGAGCTTGTTGGTACGACGTCTGTTCTTCTAATCAGCTATTTTTACTCTCAACCTCAGCCAGTCGTTCACGCTACTAAAGCGATTATTTCGTACAGACTTTGCGATATGGGAATTCTTGCGGCCAGTGCCTGGGCCCACCATCATCTTCATTCAACTGATTTCGTCATGATGCCGGAACTTCTGGGCCATGCTCATGGTTATATTGGCCCGTTATTCGTCGGGATCTTTGTCATTTGGGCCTCACTGGCCAAGGCCGGTCAGCTTCCGATGAGTTCGTGGTTTCCAACAGCGATGGAGGGACCAACACCATCATCAGCGATTTTTTATGGTGCTCTTTCGGTTCACCTAGGACCTTTTTTACTTTTACGTTTTCATGATTACTTTTCGCATTTTCCTATTCTTCTTGTGGCGATCGGGGTTATTGGTGCCTCGTCTGCGCTGTATGCAACGATGGTGGGAAGAACGAGATCTGATGCGAAGACGATGCTTGCATATTCAACAATCTCTCAGGTGGGAATTATCTACGTTGAGATCGCATTGGGATTCACTAACTTTGCTCTTTTCCACATGGTGACTCACGCATCTCTGAGAACGTATCAGTTCCTGAGATCTTCTTCTATTATCCAGGATTTCACAGATAACCCGGCAGTCGTTCAGAACAGGCCAATAGCTCGTACATTTTCTCTTGAGAGATTCTTCTCTAGTGAGATGAAGAAGCGTATTTACGTTCATGCACTTCATGCGTTTCACCTGGATTATTTTACCCAGAGATTCATTAATGGCTTCTTATGGCCTTTTAAGAAATATTTTGAACTTGAAAAAAGCATGATGGATTTTGATAACAAAGTTTTAAAAATCATTTTGAAGAAAAAATAATATGAAACTACCTTCTCAGTTTATAGAGATTACGCCACTTATATCTACCTTTGGTCCTGCGATCATTTCCCAGTTCTATTCAGTCGGGAAAAAATGGCAGGATTTCACGATTGCTCTCATGGGCTGTCTCTTTCTGTTTTTTCTTTATATCTTTTTTACTGAAGAGTTCTCTTCAACTTTTGCCGTTCATACTTTCTTTGATATTCGTTTTACAAAGATCAGTGTTTTCGTTGGAGCTCTTTTTTGTGGTTCACTTTTTATCGGACTTTATCCGATCAAAAAAACCATTTCACTGAATAATACCTTCCTTTATTATCTGGCCGGAGGTCTTGGGATTATTCTGTCTAACAATCTTCCGACTTTCTTCATGTTCTGGACGTTTCAGCGTGCCATTCCATTCTTTAAGTTCACTCGTGAATTTAAGACTCAGGATGGAGCAGGTGGAGCGACTTATATCATCCAGCACTTCCTTACGTTTCTGTGTTTTCTAGCTCTGATTTTAATTGCCAATAATGAGGGACTTCTCATTACACCGCTGACAGAAATGCCTCCACAGTTTTTCTCATGGCCTGTTCTTGTTCTGTCTTTCATCGTGATTTTTGAATCTCACGGCATTTTTCCTTTCCATTCGTGGGTTCATGATGTCGTGGGCAAGCTTCCCTGGTATGAATTCTCAGTGATTTTCCTTCCACGTGCCGGGATTTTACTTTTTGTTCAGTTGCTGCTTCCTAGTTATGAGCATGATCCGGATGTGTTTAAAATTCTCCTTCTTGCTCTTTCGATTGTGTCTTCCATCTACTGGTCATTCAGAGGTCTTCTTGAACAGTCACCGATGAAAGCGACGAACTATTTTTATATTGCTCAGGCCTCACTGCTTCTCACTGGCCTACAAGCAGATCTTACGGCAGCTAAAGGCTCTTACCTGCATATGATGGTTATCTCGCTTTCAGGAACTTCAGTGTTCTCCATTCTGAGTTACGTTCAGCACTCATTCAGTTTTAAAAGAAATTCTCATTTCTATGGACTCGCACAATACTATCCAAAACTCGCAACACTCTTTATCCTGTTTGGTTTTTGTATGATTGGTGTTCCGATGGGGGCGTCGTTTGTTGTGGAAGACCTGGTTATTACCGGTCTTCTTGAATACAAACCTATTCTTGGGCTTGGTCACATTTTTGCGACCTGTCTAAACGGGATTCTCTTCTTCCTGATCTTTTCTAAAATCTTCCTCGGGCCCACTCCCTACAGGGAACATGTAAAAAATAAGGACATGACACTTGTGCAGACGCTGCCATATCTGGTATCGCTAGTACTACTTCTACTTATCGGCATCATGCCGTTCCTCTTCCTGGAGAAAATTACGTGGTAAATGATCTGGTTCTTGGCGGCGTCTATCAGCATTACAAAGGTAAAAACTACATCGTTAAAGATCTCGCACGTCACTCAGAGACTCTAGAGTGGCTCGTGGTTTACGAATGCCTTTATGAAAATCCGGAAGGAAAGCTATGGGTTCGTCCAATGGGCATGTTCATGGAAAATGTCACGATTGAAGGTAAGTCAGTTCCTCGCTTCAAATACATCGGTGATCAAAAAGGTAAATCAAGACTCTAACATTCTCTTGAGCAGAACGGGTTTTGCTTCCCACGGTTTATCCGGCCAGTAGTGACGGGGATAATCGCGCTGATATTCTTTCTTCATTTCTTGATAGGTTTTCTGCCAGAAAGATTTTAAGTCTTTTGTGATCTGCATAGGTCGCTTATGCGGGCCTATAAGTTTCAGGGTCAAAGGAACTTTCCCGTTCATAATTGATGGTGTTTCGTTGATACCATAGAAATCCTGAATAGGGGCCTCAAGGTATGGATCCATTCCTTCCGGATAATGAACGGTGAGTTCGCGTTTACCACCCAGGTTGATTTTTGAAGGAAGATCACGGTTGGGATCAGGGAATCTAGCGCGAAGATACTCAGGGATAAACTCAAAGCTCAGTTCCGGATAGTG